>JAFKKW010000491.1 GCA_017304275.1 Hyphomicrobiales bacterium
AACGCATCCTTTCCAGGAATCGTCCCGACCTGTTCCAACAGATCCCACTCGCCTTTGGATTCACTCGGCTTCTTCGCGCGAAGAATGTACAGGTCGCGAATCACCCTGCCGTCTTCTCGCACCTCGCCATTTGTGGTCATGAAGTCATTGATTGGTGTTGACTTAATTTTCGCCATAACGGGCTTGGCCGAGTCCGTCCCTGCGGCCTCTACCGCCTTCAGATAATGCATGACCGCGCCATATGTACTGGCCTGCATCATGGTCGGCGGCTTGCCGCAGATCATGATGGGGATCTATCTCGAGCAGAACGGCGTCCCCTTCGATTCCGTAAAATACGTGAACGTCATCATGGACCAGGGCGCCGCTGCAATGATCAGCGGAACTGTCGCCGCAGCCCAGCTTTGGGAGCCCTTTGCCTCTCAGACCCTGGCTGCAATGCCCGGCGCAAAAGTCGTCGCGACCACGCGGGACAAGGAGTGGGCATCAAGCGGCCTGATCGCCGACGCTCACTTCATGAATCCGGAATGGCTTAACGCGCATAGACCCACCGCGGTAAAAGCCATGAAGGCGCTCTATGACGCCATTGCCTGGTGGAAGAAAAACCCGACCGAAGGCAACAAGGTGATCGCCGACGGTCTGAAGATGTCGGTTTCGGACATCGAGCTGGTGCTCGGCAAGGACGGAACAGGACTCGACGGCGGTCTCTATCCGTACACGTTCATCGAAGCAGCAAGGTCATGCGGCGTTGCCTCCGGCGATCCGCCCTTCGGACAAAAGAACGGCCAGCTCTATGAGCACTTCAAGCTCACCAACACGTGGTGGGTGAAGTTCGGGCTCGTCAAGCAGACGTACGATCCCGCCAAGACGGTCGACTGCGGCGTGCTCAAGGATCTCTACGAGAGCGGGTATCGCGGCTGAGGCCTATGGACGGCCGCAGGCTCCGGCAAGCATGCCGACCAATGAGAGCCCGCCACAGGGAAAACTGCAAAACTCATTAGGAGCACCATCCATGTGTGGAGCCTGCGGATGCCATCCGCCGAAATCGACCACGCGCGACTCGCAGCAGGAAGACTACAAGCGGATACCCAACGACCTGCTGCGGGTTGAGCGTGACATCCTGTCCGAGAACGACCGTTACGCCGCCGGGAACGCGAAGCGGTTCAATAAGACCGGTGTGTTCTCCGTCAATCTCATCTCCAGTCCCGGCACGGGCAAGACCACCCTGCTCGTCAAGACCATCGAAGCGCTGAAGCAGCGGGCGCCGGTCGCCGTCATCGAAGGCGATCAGCAAACCTCGATCGACGCCGATCGGATTCGCGCCACCGGCGTCGCCGCCGCCCAGATCAATACCGGTGCCGGCTGCCATCTCGACGCTCAGATGATCGGGGACGCGCTCGACGAGCTCTCGCCGGCGCGGGATTCGATCCTCTTCATCGAGAACGTCGGAAATCTTGTTTGTCCGGCCAACTTCGACCTCGGCGAGGCGCACAAGATCGTCCTCCTTTCGGTGACGGAAGGCGACGATAAGCCTCTCAAATATCCTGATGCGTTCGCGGCCGCGAGCCTCATGGTGATCACGAAAGCGGATCTGTTGCCGTATGTGCCGTTCGATGTCGCGCAATGCATTGCGAACGCACGCGCCATCAACCCCGGCATCGGTTTCCTGACGGTTTCCGCGCTGACCGGCGAAGGCATGGCGGATTGGACCAACTGGCTCGCGACGTCGGCACGGCGTTTCCTCGATCAGTGCGAGTGCGCCGCTCATGCATGAGTTGACCATTGCAAGCGCGCTCGTCGATCAGGTTTGCTGCGAGGCCGAGCGGGCCGGAGCGTCGCGTGTCGTCGAAATCAACGTGCGCATGGGCGCCTTGAGCGGCATCTCGCGCGCCCTCTACTTCTGCTTCCCGTCGGCGGCGCGCGGCACGGCATGCGAAGGAGCCGCACTCTCGATCGAGGAGGTGCCCCTCACCGTGCTCTGCACCCGGTGCGACGCCGTCAAGACCCCGGCCGCTCTCTATAACTTTCGCTGCCCGGACTGCGGATGGCCCACGCCCAAGGTGCTGACCGGCCGGGAGATGCAGCTCGTCTCGGTGCGCGTGGCGCCGGCGAGCGGCGACAGACACGTGCCGTCCCAACCGGCACACGTTTCAACACCTGCCTAAGGAGAACCAGATGAGTGAGGCGCCTAGCCAGCTCTGGCAACATGTTCCACATCACCATCGCGGGCCACAGCAGCAGACCGGCACCGAAGATCACATCTACTCACCGAAGCTTCACAACGGCACGTTCAAGTCCCAGGGCATCGCCACCTTCATGGGCGCCCCTTACTGTCCGCCGGACCGGCACGCGATCCGCGCCATGGGCGCCAAAGTGTGTTTCATCGGCGTGCCGTGGGACCAAGGGCAGGTCGTTCGCGCAGGCACCTCACAGGGCGCAGCAGGCATCCGCGAAGCTTCGACGCAATATTTCCCGTACATGTTCGAGTACGACGTCGATCTGCTCACGTTCTTCAACATCGTCGATTGCGGCGACATCCCGATCGTCCCTGGCAACAACATCAAGTCGCACGAGTACATCTACGAGTATCTGACCGAATGCCTCCACGGAGGCGCCAAGGTGGTTCTGTGCGGCGGCGATCACTCCGTCCCGATCCCCGGCGCGCGGGCGCTGTCCGATTTCCATAAATCCGGAAAGATCGGATATCTGCACGTCGATTGCCATCTCGACGCCGCGCCGGATTGGGCGGGCAACGCGTTCACGAATTGCTCAGGCCCCTCCCGCGCCCTTGATCTTCCGAACTGCGACGCAAAGAACCTTGTGCACATGGGGTCGCGTAACGGCCTCAACCCGAAAGACTGGCACGATTTCTTCGTCGACAACGACGTGCGGGTCATCCCGATGTACGAGGTTGCGGAGCGCGGTGTCGTCGATTGCACGACGGAAATCTTCCGGCGCGCCTGGGACGGCACGGACGGCGTCTACTTCTCCTGGGACACGGACTCGATCGACGCCAGTTGCATGCCCGGCACCACGGCACCCGAGTGCTTCGGGCTCAAGGGCCGCGAGATCATCCAGCTCGCCCGCACGGCCGGAACGTTCGGCGCGGACATCATGGAGGTCTCGGAGCTCTGCCCGCAGTTCGACGTCAGCCATATCAGCATCAAGACCGCGGCGCTGATGATCTACCATTTCCTCGGAAGCCGAGCGAAGACGCTGCGCGAGCGCGGCGAGACACCCTGACCCTCAGCATTGCATACAGAGACCAGACCGACATGAACCCCGCAAAAAGCTACGCACATCTCTTCTCTCCGCTCGGTGGTGAAGGCGGCGAGAACTATCGCGCCCCCGGCCAGCTCACGTTCCTCCGCGCCAAGCACGTGCCGCTCGAGACCGAGGCTTTGAAGGCGAGCGGCGCGCGCTTCGCGTTCGTCGGCGTGCCCTTCGATGAAGGCAACGTCGGCAAACCGGGAAGCGAGGACGGACCGCGCGAGTTCCGCATCGCGTCCCAGGAGTACCTGTCGTACTGGTTCGAGTTCGGCGTCGACCTCGACGGTCTGGCCGTCGACTGCGGCGACGTCCCGATGCCCAAGGTCAATCCGGACAGCGCGCGCGAGCGCATTTACCGCGCCGTCAAGACCGTGCTCGCCTCCGGCGTCACGCCGATCGTCGTCGGTGGCGATCGCTCGATCTCGATCCAGTGCGGTCGCGCGCTTTCCGACCATGTCGGCTCCGGCGGCAAGCTCGGCTGTCTGCACTTCGGTGCGCACCTGGACCTCGCGGAAAACTGGGCCGGAGAGCGCCTGCTCAGCACGTGCGCGTTGGCCCGCATCACCGAGCTCCCCAATCTCGCGGCCGCCAACGTCGCCCACATCGGCGCCCGCAACTCGATGAACCCCAAGGACTACATCGATCTGGCCAAGGAGCGGAACTTGCGCTTCTACCCCATGTTCGAGGTCTTCGAGCGCGGCGTGGAGAGCGTGACGCGCGAAGCCGTCGAGAAGGTGTGGAAGGGAACGGATGCACAGTACCTGAGCTTCAACTTCAACGTCATGGACGCTTCCGCCGCCCCCGGCGTGACGGCGACTGAGCCGGGCGGCCTCGAGAGCCGGGAAATGATCCGCATCGCCGACATCATCGGCGAGCGCAAGAGCGTCAGCCTGATCGACGTCACCGAGCTTGCACCCGTCTACGACGTGAGTGGAACGACGTCCCGCTTGGCCGTGTGCACCATCCTGCGGCTGATGGCGGCGATGGCCAAGGCGCGCGGAGAGCTCGTCGATCCGAAGCTCCGCCGCTCGGATCTCACGCAGCCCGCAAGCTGAAGGCCGCGCACATGATGACAGTGACGAGGATCGTAGGGAGTGCAAGCGAGCCGGCCATCGCCGAGCGCCTGCATGAGCTGGAGCATCGCAACCGGCTCGAGATCCTCGTCATTGATCGCGCGGATGCCTCGCGCCGTCGTCTGCGCGGAAAAACGGATAAAGGAACCGACATCGCCGTTGCGCTCGGACGCGACGACAAACTCTCAGATGGAACGGTCATCCTCCTTGAGGCCGATCGCGCCGTCGTCGTACGCATGAACGAGGAGCGCTGGCTGCAGCTCGTGGCCCGTGACGCGGATGCGGCGCTGCAGGCTGGCTATTGCGCCGGAAATCATCACTGGCGCGTACGGTTCGTGCCCGGCGCACTTCTCGTCGCGTTGCAGGGGCCAGCCGAGCACTATCTCAGCCGTCTCGAGGAGCTGACCAGAGACGGACGCATCCGGGTGGCGATCGATGAATGATATCGCCGCAATCCTCACCACCTTGCAGTACGGCGACAGCTTCTTTCCGTCGGGATCGGTGTCGTTTTCCTGGGGGCTGGAAGGATTGGTCGCCAACGGCTCCATATCCGGCGGCAAGGACGTCCAGGACTTCGTCACCGGACAATTGCGGGCGCGGTGGTGCGAGTGTGATCGGCCCGTCGTCGTCGCAAGTTACCGCGCGCGCCATGCGGACGAGGTCGCCGAGATCGACGATTATGTCGAGACGGCCACGGCGGCAGCCGAGTTGCGGTCGGGCTCCCGCCGCATGGGAGAGGCCATGCTGGCGGTGTTCTCCAGGCTTGGCATCGATGCGGCGACAGCCTACCGCGACCGTATCAAGCGCCGTGCGGCCTATGCCCATCTGTCGGTCATGCA
>JAFKKW010000492.1 GCA_017304275.1 Hyphomicrobiales bacterium
AAGCGAAGGAGACCGGCGTATCACTCGCCCGCGCCGCTCCTGACGGTCTTGCCGTAGCGAGCAACCGCTGGCCGTCCTGTATGCACCCCATCACACCATGGCCGCCCTTGAGGCGGCCATCCAGGGCGTCACAGGAGATCGAACGCTGCCTCGCCGACTATGCCGACGCGTAACCACCCTCAAAACAACGCCGTAGCGATCCCTTCAAGCGTGCATGTGGAGACTTGCGTAGGCCCCGACCGTCCATGCGAAGCATGGCTCCGCCATGAGGTCGGGGTGACGTTGAATTTATGGCAGCCGGCGGATCCGATTACGAACGTCATGCCGGCGCAGGCCGGCACCCACGCAAGCCTCCACATATGCGCGCGAAAGAGTCCATAAGTCGCAGCAAACGACGCCCATGTCGGCTCGCACCTGTGAAACGGCCGCGAGCAGGCATGAAAAAAGGCCGCTTGGGATGCGGCCTAAGGTAGTGTTCTTCTAGGCAGTGTTAGTGGAGAGTGGAACGGACGTCCGTACGCTTGGGATAGAACGCTTTGGCCACCTCGTTGACGAGGAGCTGATGACGCAACGCATCGGTCACCTGAGGTACGCGAAAGAGATCGTCCATGACGGCCAACTGGGCCTCCACGGTTGACGAGACCGCGAGCAGGCCCAACGCACACCATTGCGCAAACCACGAAGCTTGATGGTCCGAAACGACAGGAGAGTGAATCTCCACCGACCCGCCCGCCAAGGCGGCACCCGACGGGGGACCGGACCTTGCCGGCCTCCCCGTCGAGCGGGCTTCAAGAAGCTCTGCCGATCGTCCCCGAGCAGGGGTTGAGTGCGAAGCGACATGCGCGGTTTCGCGGTTATGATCGGTCTTGAGCTTGTCCCTGAGTCTGCGGATCGTCGAAGGGTCGGTAACGCCAGTAGCCTTGATGGCGGTCGTGGGCTTGAGGGCCGGATCCGCCGCAAGAAGATCGGCGATGCGCCGAAGCTGGCCCCGGTCATCAAGCCCGCTGCCTCTGGGTCGGCCGCGGCGTGTTGCATGGGAAGACATGACGGGGTCCGTTCATCGCGATTCGATTGAGATGAATCTTGATGAATGTCGCCCTCCTTTGCCAAGGAAAAAAATCCAGGCAGGACAATAAGAAGGGCAGTCGGACTAAGACTTGTTGCGAAAAAGATTCTTTGACTTGTATGTCTACGGGAACAAAACGTGGTGTGCTGCGCGCAAGCATCTCGTCGCGCGCAACCGGTCAGGCTAGCCGATAAGCCCGCGCATACGCGCCAGATGCGAGAGCTTCACCTCCGGCCGCGCCCCCATCTGGCCGATGATCTCCGCCGCCGCGAAGCTTCCGAGTTGCCCCGCCGACTTGAGATCGAAGTCCCGCGCCAACCCGAACAGGAACCCCGCCGCGTAAAGATCGCCGGCGCCGGTGGTATCGACGACCTTCTTCACCGGCTCGACGGAAATCTGGACCGGCTCCCCTTCGGATACGATGACCGAGCCTTTCTCGCTGCGCGTCAGCACGGCGAGCCGTGTATCCCGTGCCACGTTCCTCACCGCCTCGTCGAAGCTGTTCGTCTCGTAGAGCGACAGGATCTCGCTTTCGTTGGCGAACAGGATGCCGATGCCGGACCGGATCAGCGCCAGGAACTCTGCCCGGTGCCGGTTGACGCAGAACGAGTCCGAAAGCGTGAGCGCAACGCGCCGCCCCGCCTTGTTGGCGATGTCGACGGCCTGGCGGAATGCGGCCTTCGCCTCGTCCCGATCGAACAGATAGCCTTCGAGATAGACGATGTTGGAGGCTTTGATGACCTCGGGATCGACCTCGCCCTGGTCGAGATCGGTGCTGATGCCGAGGAACGTATTCATGGTGCGCTGTCCGTCGGGAGTCACGAGGATCAGCGAGCGCGACGTCGCGCGCGCACCGTCGACCACGGCCGGTGTTTTGAACGACACGCCGGAGGCGCCAATGTCGTGGCGGAAGATACGGCCGAACTCGTCCTCGGCGACCTTGCCGATGAACGCCGCCCGTCCGCCGAGCGATGCGACGCCGACCACGGTGTTCGCAGCCGATCCGCCCGAGATCTCGATCGCCGGCCCCATGTTCTTGTAGATCGTGTCGATCGTCGCCGTATCGACGAGGCGCATATGTCCCTTGGGCGCCTCATGACGGTCGAGGAAGCTGTCGTCGCAGCGCCCGATGATGTCCACGATCGCGTTGCCGATCGCAACCACATCGAATGTGCCTGGCATGATCCCGTCTCTCCCTCGCCTCGATTGTCAGCCGCGCACTATAGTGCCGGCCCTTGCTTGCGCAACGAAACGTTCTGCTGAAACAGTGCCGTGCCCCCTCACCCGGAAGCGATCTGACGATCGCTTCCGACCTCTCCCCACTGGGGAGAGGTCGCGAGCGTAGCGAGCAGGTGAGGGGCACTGCACTAATTCAAGCCGGAATCGGCCACCCTGCCCTCACCGCGCACGCCCGGGTCCGGCGCCGTCCCGCGCCATCATGGCGAGGCTCATGACGAGCCGCTCGGACATGGGCTCGTCGAGCGGCCCCGCCAACCGCGCCGCCTTCGCGACGGCCGAAATGCGCGAAAGCGCGTCCGTGAGCCGCGGCGTCGTCCACATCCGGCATTGCGCGGCGAACGCATCCTTTTGCTTGAAATGCAGGGGCGGACGCATCAGCCGCAACGCATCCTCGAGCGAGCCGCCCTTGTCGACCGCGCTCCGCACGCGATGCAAGCGCTGGAAATGCCGTTGCGTGGCGGCAATGATCGCCTGCGGGCTCTCGCCCGAAGAAACCGCGCGCCCGCACTCGGCCACCGCGCGCTGCACCTGCCCCGACGCCGCCGCGAACGTGATCCGTTCGAGCGCCAGCTCCGACACGTCGCCGACCACCGCCTCCACGTCCTCGACGCCGATCTCGCGTTGCCCCGCGTAGAGCAGCAGTTTTTCGATCTCGCCGCGCGAGAGCGCACGGTCCGCGCCGAGCCGGTCCACCAGCGCCTGCCGCGCGTCGGGAGCGATGGCGACACCCGCGTCGCGCGTCATCTCGCGGATCAGCGCCTCGAGATCCTGCGCGCCGTCGCTGTAGCAGGCGACGGCCGCCGTCGTCGGTGACTTCTCGAACAGGGCCCTGAGTGACTCGTCCGGCTTGAGGTTGCCCGCTTCCACGATCAGCACGCCCTCGAGCGCGCCGCCCTCGATCAAAGGCTTCAACGCCGCCGCATTGACGCGCCGCCCCGCTGCCGCCCGGATGACTTTGGGCCCGCCGAACATCGGCACCGTGCCGAGCTCCACCGCCAGCCGGTCGGGGTTCGCATCGAGGTCGGCATCGTCGAGCCGGATCAGCTCGCCCGGCGGATCGAATCGCGCCGCGGCCGCCTTGGCGAAGATCTGCGCCCGCTCGCCGACGAGCCCGGCATCGGAGCCGAAGAACAGCACCGCGCGAAGCTTCGGATCGGGTGAGGTGAGAAACGCCTGGGCCTGATGCGCCTTGACGGCAACCATGAGGACCTTAGGCGGTGCCTGCGAGGTAGGCCGAGAGACGCGCCTTGAGATCCTCGCCGACCACCTTGGCCGCGCGGTTCTCCGCGTCCTCGCGCGCACGCACGTTGGAGAAGATCGACAGGTTGCGCTCGAAGCTGGCGCGCCCGTAGCTGGTGCCCGACAGCACGACCGACTTGTCGGAGATGCGCACGAGCTGGAACTTTGCTTCCACGCTGAACACCTGGCCGCCGGAATCGCCGTCCGTGCGCACGAGCGTCGACGTCACGCTCTCGCGGATCGCCACCTCGAGCCGCATCTCGGGATTGATGGCTTCACCGCCGCCGCCCGTCGAATGGAAGATCAGCTCGTTGCGGATCTGCTGGCCGACCCGGCCGGGGATGGTCGCCACCGAAACCTTGGCCAGCTTTTCATCGGCGTGCGCACCGATTCCCGCTGAACCGTAAAGCGGGCGGAACCCGCCGTTGCCGCAGGCCGTCAGGAAGGGCGCGACTAGGACAGCAGCCAGCACCAGCCGCGATGCCGACCGGCCGAAAGCGCTCCGTTTCCCGACGCTTGAACGCATGCTCCCGCCTGCCCCTTGACCGCCGCTTACCGGAAGCGGGCGGCCCCTCCAAAGACCCGGAGCGTATCACGCTCTAGGCGACGACATTCACAATCCTTTGCGGCACGACGATGATCTTCTTAGGCTGCCGCCCCTCGAGCGCCCGGACGACGGGATCGAGCTTAAGGGCCGCCGCCTTGACCTCATCCTCGGCCGCGTCGCGCGCGATCAAAAGCTCGTCGCGGCGCTTGCCATTCACCTGTACGGCAATGGTGATCTTATCGTCAACGAGCAAGCCGGCATCCACCGCCGGCCAGGGCTGATTGGCGAGCAAAGTGTTGTATCCGAGCCGCGCCCAGCATTCCTCGCCGAGGTGCGGCATCATGGGGCCGATCATCTGCACGAATAGTTCGCCCGCTTCGCGCAAAACCCAGGCGAAATCTTCGTTCGTCTTGCCGGTTGCGCCCGATTTGGCTAGGGCGCTCGAAAGGATGTTGGTAAACTCGTAGATCTGCGCCACCGCCACGTTGAACCGCAACGCCTCGATGCTCTGCGCCACGGCATGCGTCGCCTTGTGGGCCGCGCGCCGGAGGTCGAGCGCCTCGGGCGAGAAGTGCTGAGGCTGAGCAGCACCCTTCGCCGCCGCCTTGTCGGCCAGATCGTCGACAACGCGCCAGGCCCGCTGGATGAACCGCCCCGCGCCCTGGATGCCCGCTTCCGTCCACACCACGTCGCGCTCGGGCGGACTGTCGGACAGCATGAACCAGCGCGCGCAGTCCGCGCCCCACCCCTCGATGATGTCGTCCGGGTCGACCAGGTTCTTCTTCGACTTCGACATCTTCTCGATGGACCCGATCACGGCCGGCTTGCCGGTCGCGATCTCGATCGCATGCCTTTGCTCGCCTTCGCCCTCGAACCGGATCTCGGACGGCAACAGCCACGCCCCGGCCTCCGACTTGTAGGTCTCGTGCGTGACCATGCCCTGCGTGAACAGCGCCGCGAACGGCTCGCGCAGGTTCTTGGTGCCGTGGCCGGCGTCCGAGATGGCGCGATAGAAGAACCGCGAATAGAGCAGGTGCAGGATCTTGATCGACCGGCAGCCAGTAGTTCGCCGCGGCAGCATCGACCGGCTTGTCGGCGTGCGGCGCCGTGAAGCGCACGTAGTACCAGGAGCTGTCGACGAACGTATCCATGGTGTCCGTCTCGCGCCGGGCGGGCTTGCCGCACGTCGGGCAGGTCACGTGCTTCCACGTCGGGTGCCGGTCGAGCGGGTTGCCGGGCTTGTCGAAGGTCGCATCGTCCGGCAGCTTGACCGGCAGGTCCTTGGCCGGCACCGGCACGATGCCGCAGTCCTCGCAATGGATGACGGGGATCGGACAGCCCCAGTAGCGCTGACGCGAGATGCCCCAGTCGCGCAAACGGTAGTTGATCTTGCGCTGACCCACGGGCTTGCCGGCGAGCCTCTCGCCCTCGAGCCGCTTCGCCGCCGCCTCGAACGCGTCCTTGGTCGAAAGACCGTCGAGGAACCGCGAGTTGATCATCGTGCCGTCGCCGTCGACGGCCTCGTCGCCGATCGTGAATCCGTCGGCCTTCGCGCCCGCCGGCAGGATCACCGGGATCACCGGCAGATCGTAGGCGCGCGCGAAATCGAGGTCGCGCTGGTCGCCCGAGGGACAGCCGAAGATGGCGCCCGTGCCGTAGTCCATCAGGATGAAGTTCGCGACATAGACCGGCACCGTCCAATCGGGATCGAACGGATGCACGGCACGAATGCCGGTATCGAAGCCGCGCTTCTCCGCGCTCTCGAGATCGGCGACCGACGTCCCCATGCGCCGGCATTCGTCCGAGAACGCAGCCAGCTCCGGATTGCCCTCGGCTGCGGCGCGGGCCAGCGGATGATCGGGCGCGATCGCCATGAACGAGGCGCCGAACAGCGTGTCCGGCCGCGTCGTGTAGATCTCGAGTTCTTTGTGTCCCTTGGGAGCGGTCTTGGGATCGAGCGCCCAGCGCACCAGCATGCCTTCCGAGCGGCCGATCCAGTTCGCCTGCATCAAGCGAACCTTCTCCGGCCACTTGTCCAGCGTCGAAAGAGCGTCCAGCAGCTCGTCCGAGTAGGCGGTGATCTTGAAGAACCACTGCGTCAGCTCGCGCTGCTCGACCAGCGCACCCGAGCGCCAGCCGCGTCCGTCGATCACCTGCTCGTTGGCGAGCACGGTATGATCGACCGGATCCCAGTTGACCTTCGAGCTCTTGCGATACGCGAGCCCCTTCTTCAGGAGATCCAGGAACAGCGTCTGCTGATGCCGGTAGTAGTCCGGGCTGCAGGTGGCGATCTCTCGGCTCCAGTCGAGCGAGAGCCCCATCGAGCGGAGCTGGCCCTTCATCGTCTCGATATTGGCGTAGGTCCACGTCGCCGGATGCGTCTTGCGCTCGATGGCGGCGTTCTCGGCCGGCATGCCGAACGCATCCCATCCCATCGGATGCAGCACGTTGAAGCCGCGGGCCCGCTTGAAGCGCGCCACCACGTCGCCCATCGCGTAGTTACGCACATGCCCCATGTGGATGCGCCCCGACGGATAGGGAAACATCTCGAGCACGTAGCTCTTCGGCATGGAATGGTCGTCGGAAGCGCGGAAGATCTCGCCCTCCTCCCAGACCTTCTGCCAATGCTTTTCGCGTGCAGGCGCGTTGTACCGTTCGGTGGCCATGTGACTTTCGTGGATCTTAGGGTGAATTTAGCCGGCTAATGAGCCCGAAACAGGGGGGCCGGTCAAGCGAGCCTCCTGTCGCCGGGTCCCGCACCGGCGGACGCCTCGGAGAACGGAGCGAAATCGTTGCTGTCGCTCGTCAGGAGATCCAGGAAGCGGACGTTGACATAGAGCTTTTCGCGCCCCGCCTTCTCCTCGCGCAGCACCCCGGCATCGACCAGCTGGCCGAGATAGCCCGAAACGGTTTTCCGCGTCCCGAGACCCGCATCCACGAGGTTCTGGGTGCGCACATAGGGCTGCACGAAGAACAGCTCGACCAGCTCGCGGCTGTAGATCTTCGGCAGCGCCGTCGCGACATAGCGGACCGTGTGATCCATGAGATGCCGGACTGCCCAGATCTTGCCGCGCGTCCAGTCCGCGGTCTCCTCGACCGCGTGCAGCATGTAGAGCACCCACGGCTCCCAGGACTGCTGGCTCGTGACCTCGAGCAGCAGCCGATAGTACTCGCTCCGCCGGTCGTTGATGAACCGGCTGAGATAGAGGATCGGCAGATCGAGCAGCCCCGCCTCGATCAGGACCAGGATGTTGAGCACGCGCCCGGTGCGGCCGTTGCCGTCCGGAAAGGGGTGGATCGCCTCGAACTGATAGTGCGCCACCGCCATTTTGATGAGCGGATCGAGATCGGACTCGTCGTGAATGAACCGCTCCCAGTTGGCCATCTTCTCGCGCAGCACCGCTTCACCTTCGGGCGGCGTGTAGACGACCTTGCCGTGCTGGTTCTTGAGGTTCGTGCCCGAGGTGCGGCGGATGTCGAGGTCTACGTCCTTGATGGCCCGGCACACGTCGACCGCCGTTTTCGTCGTCAGCGGCCTGCCCGCTTTGAGGCTCTCGTAGCCCCGGAGCAACGCCGTGCGGTAGCGCAGCGTCTCCTTGGTCGCGGTATCCGCTTGCGTCCCATCGGCATTGGCGAACCGGAACAGCTTGTCGTTGGTCGTGACGATGTTCTCGATCGCCGAGCTGTCCTTCGCTTCGCGCAGCGGGATCGAGTTGATGAGCACGTCCTGGTTGGGGATCAGCGCCGCCGCCTCCTTGAGCGCGGCAAGCTTCGCCCGCGCACTGACGCAGGTCTAGAGGACGGCGCGAGATTCCAGCTCCAGCCCGGGCGGGCCGGTTGGGATCGAAGGGATTTGACATGGGTAAATAATCGCGTTTTTTACCCACAAAATCCAGACCTGCGTAGCCGTTACCCACATGACCTCGCATGTAGGTAAAAAATACATAATTTTACCCACATACGCCCGGACATGGGTAGCCGTGACCCACCATCGGACCTATATGGGTAAAATATACGATTTTCTACCCAAATACCCGCGATGCGCAACGTAGGGAGATCCGCTAAAACCCGCCCATGACCGAGACTTCCACGCATAATCCGGCCGCCGCACTCGCCGACGTCCAGGCCCGCATCGCCGCTGCCGCCCGCGAGGCCGGCCGCGACCCGGCATCGGTCCACCTGATCGCCGTCACCAAGACCTTCGAGGCCGACGACATCCTGCCCGTCCTCGCCGCCGGCCATCGCCTGTTCGGGGAGAACCGCGTGCAGGAGGCCAAGACCAAATGGCCGCCGCTGCGCGCCCGCCATCCGGACCTCGCCCTACACCTCATCGGCCCGCTCCAGTCCAACAAGACCCGCGAGGCCGTCGAGCTGTTCGATGCCATCCACACCGTCGACCGGCCGAAGATCGCCAAGGCCATCGCCGAGGAGCAGGCCCGCCTGGGCAAACGCCTGCAACTCTTCATCCAGGTCAACACCGGCGAGGAACCGCAGAAGGCCGGCATCGCCCCGCGCGACACCGCCCCCTTCCTCGCCGATTGCCGCAACGATCTCGGCCTCGCGATCGCGGGGCTGATGTGCATCCCGCCGGTCGAGGAGGAGCCCGCCGTCCACTTCGCCTTCCTCGCCAAACTTGCCGCCGACC
>JAFKKW010000493.1 GCA_017304275.1 Hyphomicrobiales bacterium
AGCGCGCCGGCGTGGCTTTTGCCATCAGCACTTTGAGGTTTTCGAAGCCGAAACGGTGACCGCCCACCGTGTGCGAATAGCTCATGATGCTCGCTCACCGTTAGATCCTGAACCCAGTCCTCACGCTCAGTATGGCGCATCTTCGCCCGGTGCCGCCGCGACGAGATGATGTCGACTGTAGATGGCGAAATAGGCAACGAAGATGGCATAGACGACGGCGGCGCCGATCACCACGCGCGTATCCACCAGGAAGCCCGCGACGACCGCCAGGCAGGCAAGCGCCAGCGCGATGCCGGACGTAAGGATGCCGCCCGGCGTGCGGTAGGGCCGCTCGAGATTGGGCTCGCGCACCCGCAGCGCGATATGCGACGCCATCATCATCACGTACGACACCGTGGCTCCGAATACCGCCACCAGGATGAGAAGATCACCCTGCCCGGTCAACGACAAAAGGAAGCCGATGATACCAGGGACGATGAGGGCCAGGTAGGGCGTCTTGCGCGAGGTGGTGAGCGACAGCCCGCGGGGCAGGTAGCCGGCGCGCGACATGGCGAACACGAGACGCGAGTAGCCATAGATGATCGAGAAGAAAGAGGCGATCAGTCCGGCGAGCCCGACGAAGTTGACGAAGCGGCTGATCCAGGTGGGACCGCCGTAGACCTTGGGCGACTCGAGCGCCGCGACCAGCGGATTGCCGGAGTCCATGAGGGCCGCCGATCCGGCGCCGCCTGGGCCGACCAGAAGGATCATGGCGCAGAACGCGAGCAGGACGAGAATGCCGCCGATGAGTCCGCGCGGCAGGTCGCGCTTCGGATCCTGCGTCTCCTCGGCTGCGAGCGGTACGCCCTCGACGGCCAGGAAGAACCAGATGGCATAGGGAATGGCCGCCCAGATGCCGAGATAGCCGAAGGGCAGGAAGGAACTGGCTCCCACGGCGTCCGTGGCCGGAATGTCGAACAGGTTATTGAGGTCGAAGTGGGGGATCATCGCCAACACGAAGACGATGAGCGCAACGACGGCCAATGCGGTGATCGCGAAGATGAGCCGCAGCGCTTCGCCGGCGCCGTAAACGTGAATGCCGAGGAAGACGACGTAAAACGCGAGATAGACCGCCCAGCCGTCGACACCGAACAGCGAGTTGCAGTAAGCGCCAATGAACGTGGCGATGGCCGCGGGCGCGATGGCATACTCCATGAGGATGGCGACGCCGCAGAGAAAGCCGCCCCAGGGCCCGAAGGCGCGCCGCGCAAAACCGTATCCGCCGCCCGCCGTGGGCGCGATGGTCGCCAGTTCCGCAAGCGCAAAGCACATGCAGGTATACATCGTCGCCATCAGGATCGAGGCGATGAAGAGGCCGCCCCAGCCGCCGGTCTTGAGGCCGAAGTTCCAGCCGGCATAGTCGCCGGAGATCACGTAGGCGACGCCAAGGCCCACCAGCAGGAGCCAACCCGCAGCGCCACGCTTCAATTGCCTGTTATCGAAATAATCCTGTCCGACCTTGTCGTACTCAACTCCGCCGTGACTGGACGTCTCCATGGCAATCCCCTTGATTTATGTTTCTTTTGATCGTTTTGCGGCGCAGCATCGATCAATCGGAGGCTGGTCCGCGGGGGAGAAATCGGCGCCGGTTTCCTGCGGCCGCAATCAAACTCCCAGTATCGGCCGACGCTAAATCTGAGATAGAATACCGTCTATCCACTTTTGGCAGAGCAAGCCTGAGATCGACTAAAGTTCAACGATGGCCTGCGATCGTCTGTGCTTGCCGCAGCATCGCAACTTTGCAGTGTCGCCCGTGTCGTATCACGCCGAGGACACGCCTGAGAGGAAGCAGCCGCCGGGCGGACGGGGGTCGATGTACGTCGCGCGAACGCACGATATCGACGAGCAGGCGGCGCTCTTGCGCGGCTGGAACCAGACTTACGATCAGATCTCCGCCGGCACGTTCGAGGGCGCGTTCCTGGAGGCGGATCTCGACGGCGTGCAATTGTTTCGCGAAGTGACCAGCAACGCGCTCCACCAGATCGGAGTGCTGAGGGCGGGCACCGTCGCGGTTGGCGTGCCGCTGGCACTCCGCGGCAACGCCACATTCTGCGGCCAGCCTTGCGACGGCACGCAGCTTCATGTCTTCTCCGGCGACGATGCCTTTGAGTTTCTGTCGCCTTGCGGGCTCGACATCGCCGGTTTCATCCTCGAGGAGGAAGGTCTCCGTGAGGTGCTGACGGCGGAGGAGCAGGAGACCGTGATGCCCAGCCTCGGGCGACCGCACTTGCGACCGGCGCGGCCCCATGCGGCGGAGCGGATGAGGCGGCTCTTCGCCGACGCCTGCGATATGCTCACGCACTGTCCCGAGATTGCCTCCGATGGCGTGCGCTTCTCGGCCATGTCGCGCGACATGGCCGCCGGGCTCGTGAGCGCGCTCGCCTACGACTCGGCGGACGGCAGCGAGGCGGTGCCGCAGCCGCGCCGCTCGCGCATCGTGCGGCAAGCGCGTGAGCTGGCCGCCGCGGGAAACGACGGCGGCGCGGTCACTGTCGAGGAGCTGTGCCGGCGGCTCGGCGTCAGCCGACGGGCGCTGCAATATTGCTTTCTGGAAACGCTGGGCATTCCCCCGTCCACATACCTGCGCGCGGTGCGGCTGAATGGTGCGCGCCGCGCGATCAAGTGTGCAACCTCGGTCGCGGACGCGGCCACGCTCTGGGGCTTCTGGCACCTCGGACGTTTCGCTCGCGACTATAAATTGATGTTCGGTGAGTTGCCGTCGGAAGCATTTCGGCGCTTTCACGGATCGTGATGGGTGCATCTCCAGTCGAGAGCGCTCCCGGCTTAATCGTCTGAAATATTTTATCAAATCAGGCCGTGTCTCGCGCGCGGGTACGCGGTGGCCTGCGTTTTTGGTTCAGCCGGGGGCTCCGCTGTTTGCAATCGGGACTATGCGCGCGCGAGGCTTACGCGGAATTAAGGAACGGACCGGTTACGGCGTAGCGTTATTCCGTTATGCGGCTTCGAAGCTAACCCAGCCGCGCGGTTGAAGCATTATGCAGGAAGTCTCCGGTCATTCCTCCGGCAAGGGCCGCGGGGAGCAGCCTGGCTCTTTCGCGAGCGGACGGGAGCCAATGGGCCGAACGCGTGCCGAGCCGGCGCGGCCGCGTCGACGCGCGAGGAGCTTTTTCGTGGCGCTGATGCTGCTGGCTGCCGCGCTCGTCGCCTATTGGGCCTGGCAGCATCCGGACCGCTTCGGCGCAACGCTCGCGTTGCTTTCGCCTTCGGCATCGCGTGACACCGCGCATCCGCCCGGCGGGGATGGTCAACCCGCCATTCCGATTCACGCCACGACCGTCGTGCGCGGCGACTTCCCTGTGACTCTGAATGGGCTCGGTACGGCGCAAGCCTGGAACTCGGTGACCGTACGAAGCCGCGTTGATGGCCAGGTTGAGAAGATCGACTTCGAGGAAGGGCAGCCGGTAAAGGCCGGTGACGTGTTGGTCGAGCTCGATGCACGCCCTTTCCAGGCCGCGTTGGACCAGGCGACGGCCAAGATCGCGCAGGACCAGGCCAATCTTGCCAGCGCGGAAGCCGATCTGGCCCGAACCAAGACGCTGGTGACGCCCGGCTACGCGACCAAGCAGCTCTTCGATCAGCAGACCGCGACCGTCAACCAGCTCAAGGCCCTCATCAAGGCCGACGAGGCGGCGCAGGACAATGCCAAGGTCAACCTTGGCTACACCACCATCCGCGCGCCGATCAGCGGCCGCCTGGGACTGCGTACGATCGACATCGGCAACATCGTCCACGCCACCGACCAGAACGGCATCGTGACGATCGCCGAGATTCAGCCGATCGCGGTCGTGTTCACGGCGGCGGAGGGTGAGCTTCCTGCGATTACGCGCGGGCTCAAGAACGGACCTCTCGACGTCGTTGCCTTTTCGAGCGACGGCAAGACGGAGCTTGGCCGTGGCAAGCTCTCCATCATCAATAACGACATCGATGTCGCGAGCGGCACCATCCGCCTCAAAGGCCGCTTCGAGAATCCCGACGACCTGCTGTGGCCGGGGCTTTCCGTCACGACGCAGCTTCTGGTTACCACGCAGCACGACCGGATCATCCTGCCGGACATCGCCGTCCAGCGCGGCCCGACCGGGCTCTTCGCCTACGTCGTGCGCGCCGATCGGACAGTTGAGAAACGCGATCTCAAAGTCGGCCTGATCGGCAACGGCCGCGCCGTCATCGAAGGCGGCGTCGAGCCGGGCGAGCGGGTCGTGACCGCAGGCTATGCCAGGCTGCAACCGGGTGCCCACGTCGCGGTGACATTGGACGACAAGGCCGGTGTGGCCGGGAATTGAGCAAGGCGCACGGACGACCAGGATTTCGCGAGCCATGCACGGGATGAACCAGACAGGAGCGTCGGCGGGCGGCATTTCAGAGCCTTTCATCAGGCGACCGATCGCCACCACGCTGATCATGATGGGACTGCTGTTCGTCGGTCTCGTGGCTTATCCGAGGTTGCCCGTCGCGCCGCTGCCGCAGGTCGATTTCCCGACCATCCAGGTGTCGGCCTCGCTTCCGGGCGCGAACCCGGAAACCATGGCGTCGTCGGTCGCGCAGCCGCTCGAACGTCAGTTCGCGCAGATCCCGGGAGTGACCCAGACCACGTCGTCGTCCGGTCTCGGCACGACCACGGTTGTCGTGCAGTTCGATCTCGACCGCAACATCGACGCGGCCGCCAACGACATTCAGGCTGCAATCAACGCCGCCTCCGGACAGCTCCCGACCGATCTTCCGTCGCCTCCGACCTACCGCAAGGTCAATCCCGCAGACTCTCCCATCATGCTGCTTTCGGCGACCTCCGACGTGCTGCCGCTGACCGTCGTCGACGACAACGCCGACACCAAGCTCGCGCAACGCATCAGTCAGATCGCGGGCGTCGGCCTCGTGAGCATCGGCGGCGAGCAGAAGCCGGCCATTCGCGTGCAGATTGATCCGGCCAAGCTCGTGACCAAGGGGCTGTCGCTCGAGGACGTGCGCGGGCGCCTCGCGCTCACGACCGTCAACCAGGCCAAAGGCAGCATCGACGGCAGCTTGAGAAGCCTCACCATCTACGCCAACGATCAGCTCATCGAAGCGCGCGCCTG
>JAFKKW010000494.1 GCA_017304275.1 Hyphomicrobiales bacterium
CGCCTACCAGGGCGGCTACTACGAGCTTGCCATGCCGGCGCTCAAATACGCGGCCGACAAGGGTGAGTTCATGGCGAGCTACTACCTCGCCAAGATCTACCAGGACAACACGGGTCCCTATACCGACCATGCCAAAGCCTACGCGCTGTTCGAGAAGATCGCGGACGATCACCTCGACGCGGATCCGGACGATCCGCGCGCGCAGTACGTCGGCAAGGCGCTGACGGCGCTCGCGGGCTATGTGCTGCGCGGGCTGCCGGAGATCGGGCTCGCGCCCGATGCCGAGCGCGCGGTGTTCTATCTCAAGAACGCGTCGACGACGTTCAACGACGAGGATGCGCAGTTCGAGCTTGCCAAGCTGCAGCTCAAGGGCGAGGGCGTCGAGACCAACGTGCCCCTCGGCCGCCATTGGCTGTCGGTGCTGAGCCAGAACGGGCACGCGGGTGCGCAGGCGTTCTTCGCCGACCTGCTGTGGCGCGGCAAGCATGTTGAAGCCGATCCGGCGCGCGCGCTGGCGCTGATCGCGGTTGCAGTCGACAACGCGCCGCCACAGGACGCGATGTGGATCGAGGATATCTACCAGAACATCTTCTGCGGCGCGGCCGAAGGGACGCGCAAGCAGGCGAACGGTATCGTGGCGCAGTGGGGCAACCGCTACGGGCGCAAGCCGGCGGCGTCCTACGACCGCAGCGGGTTGCCGCAGCTTGCCGCCGCTCCGGTGCGGACGTGCAAGAACGGCGAGCCGGTCGATGTCATTCCGGCGCGCGCCTCCGCGCCGACGCAGCGGCTGCCGGCGGTGCGTACGTTCGAATACGGCACGATGACCGGCACGTCGGCACCGGCGCAGTTGCGCGACGTCAACGTGCCTGCGACCGAGGCCCCGGCGCCGGTTGCGCGCTAGGCTCGCGATCTAGTCCAGTTGGCGGAAGGCGGATCTCAGAAGGTCCGCCTTCTTCGTCTTTGGGCAGTCTCGCATGCGTGGCCCCTGGGTCCCGGCTCTGCGCGATGTCGCTCCGCGCCATCGCTTCGGCCGGGATGACAGTCTGCGCGTGTTCCTCAGGATGTCATCCCGGCCGCGCGAAGCGCGAGCCGGGACCCAGGGTCCTGGTGAGGACGAGAGACTGGTCGGAGTTTTTGGCTGGGCGCGCTAGACGAGCGTGGTCCAGACGGGGACGTGGTCGGACGGCTTTTCCCAACTGCGCGTGAAGCGGTCGATGCCGGCGGCGGATAGGCGGTCCACGGCCTGCGGCGACAGCAACTGGAAATCGATGCGGATGCCGTCGTCCTTCTGCCAGGCGCCGGCCTGGTAATCCCAGAAGGTGTAATGGCCAGGGCCTGGGTGGCAGGCGCGCACGGCGTCGAGATAGCCGAGGTTGGCGAGGGCGCGGAAGGCGCCGCGGCTTTCGGGCTGGAACAGGGCGTCGTTGCGCCAGGCGTCCGGCCGCTTGGCGTCGGCGGGCTCGGGGATGACGTTGAAGTCGCCGGCGAGAATCACGGGCATTTCGGAAGCGAGCAGCGCGGTCGCGTGGGCCTCCAGACGCCGCATCCAGCCGAGCTTGTAGGGAAACTTCTCGCTGCCAACGGGATTGCCGTTCGGCAGGTAGATCGAGGCAACGCGCACGGCTAGGTCGCCGGTGGCGACGGTGGCTTCGAGATGACGCGACTGCACATCCCCGTCGTGGCGGGGGAGGCCGCGCATCACGTCCTCGAGCGGATGCAACGCTAGCAGGGCGACGCCGTTGAAGCCCTTCTGCCCGTGCGTGACGACGTTATAGCCGAGGTCCGTAAAGGCTTCGGTGGGAAAGCCCTCGTCGACGGTCTTGATCTCCTGCAGACACAACACGTCGGGTCTGGCTTCGCGCACGTATGAGACCGCGCCTTCGATGCGGGCGCGGATGCCGTTGATGTTCCAGGTGGTGATTTTCATCAGAGCCGCGACCCCTCACCCGCGCAGCTCCGCTGCGCAACCTCTCCCCACCGGGGAGAGGTGAAGTGGGTACGTGCCTCCCGGACATCTCCCCGGTCCATGCGCAACATGGCTCCGCCATGATGGGGAGAGGCCGGACGCGATCGCAGATTGAATCCGGGTGAAGGGGACCTGCGCGTTTGCATGATCAGAGCGAGAAGCTGGTGCCGCAGCCACAGGAGGCGGTGGCGTTGGGGTTCTGGATCTTGAACGAGGCGCCCATCAGGTCGTCGACGAAATCGATCTCCGAGCCTGCGAGGTATTCGAGCGAGACCGGGTCGATCAGTATCCGGGCCGCGCTCTTCTCGATGACGATGTCGTCTTTCGCGGCGCCGTCGACGAGGTCGAACTTGTACTGGAAGCCCGAGCAGCCGCCGCCCTCGACGGAAACGCGCAGCATGGTGCCGGCGGGCTCGCCGGACACGATCTCCGCAATGCGGTCGGCGGCGCGGTCGGTCACGGTCACGGTCTGGGTTGCGGTGTCGGACATCGGTGATCCCTGGGGCGGTTTTTCGCGGGTTTGCCGCGGGCGGCCCCTATGCAAAAGCTGATACGAAGATAGTAATCGGCCGGTTCAAGTCAAATGGCACGGAACAAGGTGGGAAAACGCGGCTGGCATGGGCAAGGCGAAGCATCATTCCGTGGGTGATACATCCGCTTACGGCGCCGGCCTAAAACCCGGCGCGCGGTCGCCTGCCGCCTATGCCGCCAGCGCACTGCCGTCGCGCGGGCGGAAGTTCCCCGAGCCCGATTGCCCGACGCGCAGCCCGTTCCAGCGCGATCGCGACCGCATCCTGCACTCGACGGCCTTCCGTCGGCTCATCCACAAGACGCAGGTGTTCGTCTTCCACGAGGGCGACCATTACCGCACCCGGCTGACGCACAGCCTCGAGGTGGCGCAGATCGCGCGGACGATGTCGCGCCAGCTTCGGCTGGACGAGGATCTGGCGGAGGCGCTGGCGCTGGCGCACGACCTCGGGCATCCGCCGTTCGGTCACGCGGGCGAGCGGGCGCTGGACCGGCTGATGGCAGCGTTCGGCGGCTTCGACCACAACGCGCAGAGCCTGCGCGTCGTGATGGCGCTCGAGCGCAAGTACCTCAAGTTCGACGGACTCAATCTGACGTGGGAATCGCTCGAAGGGCTTGCCAAGCACAACGGGCCGATCGTCGACGACATGCACGAGCCGGTGCGCAAGGTGATCCGCTCGCTCGAACCCTGGCAAAGCCTGGAGCCTTCGCGCTGGGCCTCGGGAGAGGCGCAGGTGGCGGCGCTGTCCGACGACATCGCCTACGTGACGCACGATATCGACGACGGTTTGCGGGCGGGACTGCTGACGCTTGACGACCTTCGGGAGGCGCCGCTCGCGGGTGGGATCGTCGACGCGCTTCCGGCCGCCGAGGCCCCCGGAATTCGCAGCCGTCTCACCTATGAGGTGACGCGGCGCATGATCACGCTGCTCATCGAGGATGTGGTGCGGGAGAGTCGCGGGCGGCTCGCGGCGCTGGCGCCGACATCGCCTGACGACATCCGGGCGGCAGGGGATGCAGTGGTCGCGTTCTCACCCAGCGTCGCGGCAGACCTCAAGCTCCTCAAGGCGTTCCTGATGGAGCGCGTTTACCGCAGCCGCAAGGTGATGGATGTCATGGAGGCGGCGGAGGCGGATATCGGGCGTCTTTTCGCGCGGTACCTCGCCGATCCCTCGGCGTTGCCGGAGGCCTGGCGGATCGCGCAGGAGGGGCTTTCCGATCGCAAGCGGGCGCGCGTGATCGCCGATTTCGTGGCGGGCATGACGGACCGCTATGCCATCGACCAGCACGGGCGCCTGTTTGACGGAACGCCGGAATTGCGATAGCCGGGCCAAGCTTTTTGCTGCCCGCCGAGGGGCGGGATAGACGCGCTGCCTCGAAGTGTCTGCGCGGCAACGATCAGGTCAGGGTCATTTTCATGAACGTGTTTGCAGAGGTCGAGGGCAGGGTTCTGGCGGCTCTCAAAGGGCTGCAACAGAAGGGAGCGCTGCCGGCCGAGCTGGATTTTTCCAACGTCACGGTCGAGCAACCGCGTGATCCATCGCACGGCGACCTTGCCTGCAACGCGGCAATGGTGCTGGCCAAGGCCGCCAAGATGAAGCCGCGGGACATCGCGGAGGCACTGGCCGAGGTTCTGAAGACGGATCCCGACGTTGCATCGGTCGAAGTCGCCGGGCCGGGCTTCCTCAACTTGCGCATGCGCGACGGCTTCTGGCACGACGTGGCCGGTGCCATCCTTGCTCAGGGACCGCTATTCGGCGCCTCCGACATCGGCAAAGGCGCGCGTACGAACGTCGAGTACGTTTCGGCCAATCCGACGGGACCGATGCACGTCGGTCATTGCCGCGGTGCCGTGTTCGGGGATGCGCTCGCGAACCTTCTCAAGTTCGCCGGCTACGACGTGACGCGCGAATATTACATCAACGACGCGGGCGGGCAGGTGGATGTGCTCGCGCGCTCGGTGTTCCTGCGCTACCGCGAGGCGCTCGGACAGGACATCGGTGAGATCCCATCCGGGCTCTATCCCGGCGAGTACCTGAAGCCGGTCGGCGCGGCGCTGGCCGCGGCGCACGGCTCCTCGCTCGTCGATCAACCGGAAGCGCGCTGGCTGCCGCTCGTGCGCGCGTTCGCGATCGAGCAGATCATGCCGATGATCAAGGACGATCTGGCGGCGCTCAACATCCGCCACGACGTCTTCTTCTCGGAGGCTTCGCTGACGCGGAGCGGGGCCGACAAGGTCAAGGATGCGGTCGCGGCGCTGCGGGCCAAGGGGCTGATCTTCGAGGGGCGGCTCGAGAAGCCCAAGGGCCATGACGACGACGACTGGGAGGATCGCGAGCAGACGCTATTCCGCTCCACCGAGTTCGGCGACGAGGCGGACCGTGCGCTTATGAAGTCCGATGGCAGCTATACCTATTTCGCGGGCGACGTGGCCTATCACTACGACAAGCTCGGGCGTGGTTTCCGCCACCTGATCAACGTGTTCGGCGCCGATCACATCGGCTACATCCCGCGCATGCTGGCGACGATCGCGGCGTTCACCGGCGGTACGGTCGAGCGCGATGCGAAAGGCAAGCTAAAGCATTGGCATACGACCGGCGGCTCGGCCGATCTCGACATCA
>JAFKKW010000495.1 GCA_017304275.1 Hyphomicrobiales bacterium
CTTCGTTCTCCTCAACACCATGTAGAACCGCATGGCGGTTCCATATAGCACGGACGCGTTGGTCGGTTTGCGCGCTTTGCATGTGCTTTGCATGTAAGGCTTTCCAACTGGAGCGTCCGCTAGACCTCGAGCACGAGCGCGCCGCCGGTCAGGCCGGCGCCGGCCGCCGACATAAGGACTCGCGCACCGGCCTGGAACGGACGCCGCTCCGCCGCGAGCGAGAGCGTGAGCGGGATCGTCGCCGCTGAGCTGTTGGCGTAGAGCGCCACCGACGACAGCATTTTTCCATCCGGAACGCCGAGCTGCCGTTGCGCTGCGCCGATGATGCGCGCGTTCGCCTGATGCGGCACGAAATAGTCGATGTCGTCGATCGTAAGCGCCGCCCGCGCGAGCGCCTTGTAAGAGGCGTCCGTCATCATCTTCACCGCGCGCGTGAATACCGCGCGCCCGTCCCTGATGTGCATCAGCGCTGCATCCGGTCCGAGTCCGTCGACGAACGGCCTGCGGCTGCCGCCGGCCGGAATCTGGATCAGGTCGTAGGCCGACCCATCCGATGCCAGATGCGCGCCCCGCACGCCCGCTGTCGTCCGCTCCGAGGGAGCGAGTAGAGCCGCCCCCGCGCCATCCCCGAACAGCACCGCGCTCACGGGGTCGTCGAGGTTGAGCCGCCGCGACAGGATGTTGGCCGCGATCACCAGCGCAGGGGCGCGGGCCTGGCGCACGAAGGCGTCGGCAAACGTCAGCGCATAGAGAAAGCCGCCGCACGCGCCTGCCATGTCGATGGCGCCCGCTCCGGACGCGCCGAGACGATGCGCGACCAGCGGTGCCGTAGGCGGCAGCAAGTGATCCGGCGTCGAGGTCGCGAGCACCAAAAGACCGATCGTGCGCCGGTCGATGCCGGACCGATCGAGCGCCATCTCGCCGGCCCGGATCGCGAGGTCGGACAACGCCTCGTCCGGTGCCGCGAAGCGCCGCTCGGCGATCCCCGTGCGCCGCGCGGTCCAGCCCGGCTCGACCCCGAGACGCGCCTCGATTTCCGCATTTGTCACACGCCGCTCGGGCGCATAGTGTCCGAGCGCGAGAAGTGCCGAGTTCGATCCCATGTCCCCTCTATAGGTGCAGGCGGCGCGCACACAAGGTCCAAATCACCTCATGACTAAGCCGATCCTCCTGGTCGCCGCCGCGGCACTCGTCGACGTCGACAACCGCGTCCTGATTTCGAAACGTCCCGAAGGCAAGTCGCTCGCCGGCCTGTGGGAGTTTCCGGGTGGAAAGGTCGATCCGGGCGAGACGCCCGAGGAGGCGCTGCGCCGCGAGCTCGCCGAGGAGCTCGGCATCGACGTCTGCGAGACCTGCCTCGCGCCGTTCACGTTCGCGAGCCATACGTACATGGATTTCCACCTTCTGATGCCGCTGTTCCTGTGCCGCAACTGGGAGGGCGAGGCGGAGCCGCGCGAGGGGCAGGAAATCGCCTGGGTACGCGCCAAGCGGTTGGCGGACTATCCGATGCCGCCCGCCGATGCACCGCTCGTCCCGTGGCTGCGCGATTTGCTGGGGTAGAACGATGCGCGTGCAATTGAGCCGAGGTCTCTGGCGACCGATGACGGCAGCGGATCTCATCGACGTCGGGGCCATCGGCGACCGCGTGCATCTCAACTATCCAGAGGACGACGCGGTTTTTACAGAGCGCTTCGCGCTCTATCCCGACGGCTGTGCCACCTTGGAGCTCGACGGCAAGCCGATGGCGTACGCGCTGACGCATCCCTGGCACTACGCCGAGCCGCCGGCCCTCAACGTCATGCTCGGCGCACTGCCGGACGACCCGACGACCTACTACATCCACGACATCGCCATGCTGCCCGAGACGCGCGGCACGGGTGCCGGTTCGGCCATCGTCGATGCCGTCATCGCCCACGCGGCGGAAACGGGCGTGCCCAACGTCTCTTTGGTTGCCGTGAATGGCTCCGTGCCATTCTGGAGCCGCTTCGGATTCGAGGTGACGGAAGAGCCCAAGCTCGCCGCCAAGCTCCTGACCTATGACGCCGACGCCCGCTTCATGGTGCTCCGCCTCTAGAAGTCTTTCCAATTCTGATCGAACAGTGCAGCGCCCCCTCACCCGCACAGCGAGCGCTGCGCGACCTCTCCCCCTCCATGAGAAGCATGGCTCCGCCATGACGGGGGAAAGGTCGGAGGCGATTGCAAAACGCGTCCGGGTGAGGGGACCCTCCGTTGCTCCAATCAAAATCTGAAAGACCCTAAAGCTTCCGCTCCGGCACGCCGAGCACGTCGGCAAGGCGCGCCTGGGCCGAGCCGGGCTTCAACGGCTTCTGCTGGCTCGCGTGCGGCGCCCAGGCCGTCAGCGTCAGGATCTCGAACGTGGCCGGGATGCGCCCGTCGGCAAGTCCGAACCGCTCCGCATAGATCGCCGCCGCCCGCATCAGGAGACCGCGCGTCACCGGCACGCGACGCCGCTCGGCCAGCATGTTGGAAGCGCCCATGCCTTTGATGTCGCGCATCAGCGCCAGCGGGTCGGCATAGGTCACGGTCACGGTGTCGGAATCGGCCACGGGAAGCGCGAAACCCGCCCGCTGCAGCAGCCCGCCGAGATCGCGCACATCCGCGAAGGGTGCCACGCGCGGAGAGGCGCCGCCCAGCATCTCGTCCTCGGCCATCAGCCAAGCCGCGCGCAGCTCCTGCAGCGTCCGCCCGCCGAGCAGCGCGGCGAGCAGCAGCCCGTCCGGCTTCAACGCCTGCCGGATCTGGATCAGCGTTCCCGGCAAGTCGTCGACGAGATGCAGCGAGAGCCCCGAGACGACGAGGTCGAGAGACTCCGGCTCGAACGGCAGCGCGTCGAGCGGTCCAAGCACGCGCGGGCCCGGCGCCTGCGCCAGCAACCGCTCGGCCGGATCGAACGACACCGGCTGCGCCACATTGGGGAGATCGCCAATTCGCCGCCCGACCACGCCGTGATGTGACCCGAGATCGACCGCCGACGAGAAATCCCGACGCACGATCGCGAGCCGCTCCGCAAGGTCGTCCGCTACCCGCGCAAGCAGAAAATCGTGCGCGCCCGCGTTCGGAGCAGCCCGGTTGCGCCGTGTCGTGAGCAAGGCGCTGTCGAAAATGGGATGCGGTTCGGACATCGGGAGCCTGGAAGCCCTTCGTTTGAGTGCGTCGGGCATGATAACAAAAGCAGTCTATCACACGCGAAAGAGGATCCGGGGAGGCCCCATCCGTGGCGGAGTGGAGCGGAAACGAGAGCGCTGAGGTGCCGCCCCCACCGGATAACGACGCGGGCCGGTTCCGCAAGGCATTCCGCGCGCTGTCCGATATCGTCATGCCGCCGGTTTGCCTGATCTGCCGCGCCCCGATCGCCGGCCACGATACCCTCTGTGCCCGCTGCTGGCGCGACATCGACTTCATTCGCCCGCCGCTGTGCGATCGTTTGGGACTCCCACTGCCCTATGCAACCGGAGGCACCATGATCTCCGCTGCAGCGGCAGCCGATCCGCCGCCGTACGACCGCGCCCGCGCCGTCGCGTCCTACGCGGGCTCCATGCGCACGCTCGTCCACGCGTTGAAGTTCCACGACCGCCACGATGTGCGCCGCCTGCTGGGCAAGTGGCTCGTCGAGGCCGGTCGCGAGCTTGTGGCGGATGCCGAGATCGCCGTTCCCGTCCCGCTCGCGCGCCGCCGACTGTGGACGCGCCGCTTCAACCAGGCGGCCCTCCTCGCGGGCGAGGGGGCCCGCCTCACGGGGCTCCGCTACGAGCCGCTGCTCCTGGAACGTGTCCGCGCCACCGAGAGCCAGGTGGGGCTCACGCGCGGCCAGCGGCACCGCAACGTGTCCGGTGCCTTCGCCGTGCCGTCGCGCAGGGAGGGGAGCGTGGCGGGGCGTAAGATCTTGCTCGTTGATGACGTTATTACCACCGGCTCGACGGTGGGCGCCTGCGCGCGGGCGCTTCGCCACGCCGGCGCGGCGCGGGTGGACGTGCTGGCGCTCGCGCTGGTCACCGATCATGCGCTCATTCCGTCCTGAACGGCGCTAAATGCCGGAAAAATACCGTGACATAAGGCATCGCTGCACTTTGCAGCAGCCGGCCGTCCGGCTACATTTCTGGCGCGGAACGGTCCGCCGAGGACGCAGGGAGACATGGCCAAAGTCACGATCTACACCACGAGCCTTTGCCCGTATTGCCACATGGCCAAGGAGTTGCTCCGGGCCAAATCCGTAACCTTCGATGAGGTGGATGTCACCGGCAAGGCGGCATTGCGCGCCGAGATGAGCGCCAAAGCCGGCGGCAGGCACACCGTGCCGCAGATCTGGATCGGCGAGCAGCACGTGGGCGGATGCGACGATCTGATGGGGCTCGAGCGGAGCGGCAAGCTCGATACGCTGCTGAGCGCGAGCACCTGAACTATATGTCTGCAGCCGATCCTTCGAATTCGTTTCGCGTTGGCCTCGTCCAGATGTGCACCGGCCGCGACGTCGCGCGCAACCTGAGCGATGCGACGGCCCTGATCCGCGAGGCGGCGAAGGGCGGCGCAAGCTATGTCCAGACTCCTGAAGCCACCAACCTCATGGAGATCGATCGCCAGCGCCTGTTTGCCGTCGCGGAGCCCGAGAGCGCCAACGCGGGGCTCGCTGCGTTCGCGGAGCTGGCGAAAGAGCTGGCCATCTGGCTGCACGTCGGCTCGATGGTGATCAAGGCGAGCCCCGAGAAGCTGGCCAACCGCGCCTTCCTGATCTCGCCCAAGGGCGAGGTGACGGCCCGGTACGACAAGATCCATATGTTCGACGTCGATCTGCCGAACGGCGAGGTCTATCGTGAGAGCACGAACTACGCGCCGGGCGCGCGCGCCGTGGTTGCGCCGCTCCCCTGGGGCGGACTGGGTCTGTCCATCTGCTACGATCTGCGTTTCCCCTATCTTTATCGCGCCCTCGCCCAAGCCGGAGCCTCGTTCCTGGCTGTCCCCGCGGCCTTCACCCGCCTCACCGGTGAAGCTCATTGGGCGACGCTCTTGCGCGCCCGCGCCATCGAGGCGCAGTGCTTCGTCTTCGCCGCAGCCCAGGGGGGGCGCCACGAGTACGGTCGCGAGACGTTCGGGCA
>JAFKKW010000583.1 GCA_017304275.1 Hyphomicrobiales bacterium
CAGCCAACATCACGGCACCGAACATCCTCTGGCTCGCCGACGGTATCGATCACGACGGCGACGCTGCGGCCTTCGCCGACGGATTGGAGCAGGCGGCGGGCCAAGGCACCTTCGCCATGGTCGAGGACGCGGGCGGTGAGGAGCCGCTCGGCCTCACCGCGGGCGTCGGCGCGGACGGCAAGCTGACCGCTACCGTGCTGCGCACCGGCGGTCCCGCGCGCGCCGGCCGCATCGACGCCTTCTCTGCACGTGGCCAGCGGCTCGGCGAAGCCGCCTTCACGCTGTCGAGCGGTGCGACGAAGGCCGACATCACGTTCGACCTCCCGCTCGAGCTACGCAATCAGGTGACCCGCCTCGAGCTCATCTCCGAGCGCTCGGCCGGCGCCGTGAGCCTGCTCGACGGACGTTCCCAGTGGCAACGTGTCGGCATGATCTCCGGCGAAAGCCAGGAGCAGTCGCAGCCCCTCCTGGCGCCGCTCTACTATCTCGAGAAGGCGATCCAGCCCTACGCCGAGATCATCCGGCCCAAGGATCACAACCTCGCACAGGGCATCGACACCGTGCTGAAGCAGAAGGCGAGCGTGCTCGTGCTGGCCGACATCGGCAAGCTCTCCGGCGAGGTGAAGGAGCAGGTCAAGGCGTGGGTGGAACGCGGCGGCGTACTGGTCCGCTTTGCGGGCCCTCGTCTCGAAAGCGGCGGCGACGATCTGCTGCCGGTTGCGCTCCGCATGGGAGGACGCACGCTCGGCGGCGCGCTCTCCTGGTCCAGCCCGCAGCCGCTTGCCAATTTCGACGACACGAGCATCTTCGCCGGCTTGACCGTTCCCAAGGACGTCACCGTCAGCCGCCAGGTGCTTGCCGATGTCGGCCAGCACGAGCACGCTCGCCTTCTGCTTCAGCACGGTGTCGATGCCCTGTGCGAGGTTGTGATCCTTGGGCCGGATGATCTCGGCGTAGGGCTGGATCGCCTTCCTCCGACTGGTCGAACCTTCCCATGTCGGGCCTGTTCGTCGAGATGATGCGCCGGGTTACGGCGCTTGGAAGCTTGTCGCCGCAGGATGCCGCTCACGAGACCGCCGGCGATACGGTGGCCGACACCGCCAGCGAAGCCCAATCCCAATCTGTCGAAGCATTCGCACCCATGCAGACGCTGGACGGCTTCGGCATCCTGCGCGCGCCACCGCCCACCGCCGAGGCCATTCCGGCCGGTGCAATAAACACCGTCAAGGCTAGCCTTGCGCATCCGCCCGGGTACTATGGCGCGCAGGGAAGCCCGCGTGCGCTGAACATCCTTGATCAGAAGAGCGCCCTCGTGCCGCTTCCCCGCCGAGCAGGGGCCGCGCGTATGCTCTATGAGACACAACCGTCGACACCGCTGGCCCCCGCGCTGCTGACGGCCGCGCTGGCGCTGATCTTCGTCGATATCCTAGCCGTCCTGGCATTGATGGGCGCATTCGGCGCCGCCGCGTCCTGGACGAAGCGCGCGCAAGCCGGACGCGCGGCAACCGGCATACTGCTCGCCCTCGGTCTCGCGGCAAGCGCCCTCGCACCCGATGCCGCCCGCGCCCAGGACACGAGGCTCAACCCTGGCGATAGCATGTCCCAGGTCCCGGGCGGCGTGACGGCCCAGAAAGCGACCGACAACGTCACGCTCGGTTACGTGATGACCGGCGATCCCGGTACCGACGCCACCAGCAAGGCCGGGCTCGAAGGTCTCTCCCGCGTGCTCGCCGTACGAACGGCCG
>JAFKKW010000496.1 GCA_017304275.1 Hyphomicrobiales bacterium
CCGCCGCCACCGAGACCTGGAAGCCCGCGCGGCAAGCCGCCGCCTCCCAGTCCCGGCAATCCTTTGGGCAGAGCATCCTTGAGATCCGACGGCAGTTGCTCGAGCGCCTTCGGATCGAGCTTCTGAAGCTCGCCCTGCATCTGCGCAAGCTCGGCTTCGCTTGGACCGCCGCCACCGCCGCCCATGCCGAACATGCGCGCCATCATTCCGCGGTTCTTGCCCATGGCCTTCATCATGTCCGCCATCTGGCGGTGCATCTTGATGAGCTTGTTGACGTCCTCGACCTTGGTGCCCGAGCCCGCCGCGATCCGCCGTTTGCGCTTGGCGTCGAGCACCTTCGGCTGGCGCCGCTCCTTGGGCGTCATGGACGAGATGATCGCCCGCTGCCGCTTGACGATACGGTCGTCGAGGTTGGCGGCAGCGAGCTGGTTCTTGATCTTGCCGACGCCCGGCAGCATGCCGAGCACGCCGCCCATGCCGCCGATCTTCTCCATCTGCTTCAACTGCTCGCCGAGGTCTTCGAGGTCGAACGACCCCTTCTTCATCTTCTCGGCGATCGATTTCGCCTTCTCGACGTCGATCGTCTGCGCGGCTTTCTCGACCAGGCCGACGATATCGCCCATGCCGAGAATGCGGCCCGCGATGCGCGACGGATCGAAGTCCTCGAGCTGGTCCCACTTCTCGCCCGTGCCGATCAGCTTGATCGGCTTGCCGGTGACGGCGCGCATGGAAAGCGCCGCACCGCCGCGCCCGTCGCCGTCCGCGCGCGTCAGCACCGTACCCGTGATCGCGAGACGGCCGTCGAACGCCTTCGCCGTATTGACGGCGTCCTGTCCCGTGAGACTGTCGAGCACGAGCAGAACCTCGTGCGGATTGGTGGCGGCCTTGACCCGGCGTCTGTCCGGCGACGATAGGCAGCGTCGGCACTTCGGTCTGCTCGCCGAGCACGCGAAGCTGCTCCTGCGCGGCCGGCCGGCGCGTGTCGAGCGACGCCATCAGCACTTTCTTCTTGTCGCGGGTCCTGAGCCGCCAGGCGATCTTGGCCGTGGTCGTCGTCTTGCCCGAGCCCTGCAGACCCGCCATCAGGATGGCGACGGGCGGCGCCGCATGCAGGTCGATGGGCTCGGCCTCGGACCCCAGCGTCCGGATCAGCTCGTCGTTGACGATCTTGACGACCATCTGCCCCGGCGTGACCGACCGCAGCACCTCCTGGCCGATCGCCTTCGCCTTCACCCGCTCGATGAAGTCGCGCACCACGTCGAGCGCCACGTCCGCCTCGATGAGGGAGCGGCGCACCTCGCGCATGGCCTCGTTGACATCGCCTTCGCTCAGCGCACCGCGTTTGGTGAGCTTCTCGAAAACCTGTCCAAGCCGATCTGAGAGCGATTGAAACATTTAAACCTTTCTGCAAACACGGACAGCATCCGAGGGCGCGACGCGCTGTCGGATGTTGACCCCCCAGCCTCCCGGCTCGATTCGCAAGCCATGTGCAGGGCGGCGGCTCTGGGTTTCAGGGCCGTCTGGAATTTGGGCGCAACATCCTCGATCGGGCGGGCCCTGTCAACCTGGCGCCCTGAAACGGCACCGAAATGGCAATAACTTGGGGTAAACCCCGAGAAACATTGCACGGGCAAGGCGCAACGATCCATAATTTCGCCGCACCGATTTGAGCCCTGAGGAAGGGGCCGGAGCGCCCAGGGGAGAATTTCGTATGGTTGAGAGGCGTGCGCTTGGCTCGCTGGCGTGCTTGGCCCTGTTGCCGGCCGCACTGGCAGGCGGCTGCTCCTCCGGCATCAGCAATCCCTTCAACAACACGTCGGACTTCGACCGCACGTTCATCGCCGCGGCCCAGACCTGGGACCTGGACAAGAACGGCACCGTCACCTGCGACGAGTGGGTGCAGTACGTCTCGAGCGAATTCCGCCAGGCGGACACGAACGGCGATGGCGCGCTCGACGCCGAGGAGTGGAAGAAGCTGGTCGCCAACGACCGCCTGTTCGAGATCGCCAACATCTCCTACTACGACGCCAACGGCGACGGCCGTATCATGCTCGAGGAGATGACCGGCAAGCAGAACCTTGCCTTCAAGCTCCTCGACCGCAACAACGACTGCCAGATCGACCGCACGGAATCCGTCCAGGTCTACGGCACCGACCGTCCGAAACCCTCGAGCGACGCGCCCGATCCGACCAAGAGCGGCGGCACCGGCCCGAGCGGCCGCCCCGGCGGCTATTGATCCGTCTTCCGACTTGACCTCACCCGGACGCGACTTCCACGCGGAGCATGGTGCGGCCATGACGCTGCGCGGGTGAGGGGGGCCTCCGCTCCCTACTGCGGCGCCATCCGCACGATGCGCCCGCCGTCGTCCGTCACCAGATAGACGGCACCGTCCGGCCCTTGCTTGAGGTCGCGCACGCGCTCGCCGAGGTCGCGGGCCAGCACCTCGTGCTGAACCACCGCGCCGTCCTTCATGACGAGCCGCTGCACCTGCATGTCCTTGAGAGCGCCGACCAGGAAGTTGCCCTTCCACGCGGGAAAGAGATCGCCAGTGTAGAGCAGCAGCGACGAGGTCGCGATCGACGGCTTCCAATAGTAGACCGGCTGCTCGAGACCCTCTTTCGCCGAGATCCCCTCGCCGACCGGCCCGCCTGAATATTCGATGCCGTAGGTGATCACGGGCCAGCCGTAGTTCTTGCCGCGCTCCGGCTGATTGAGCTCGTCGCCACCCTGCGGCCCGTGCTCGAGCGTCCACAGCTTGCCCGTCGCCGGATCGAGCGCGGCCCCCTGCACGTTGCGGTGACCGATGGACCAGATCAGCGGATCCCACCCGTCCTGCGCGGGCTTGTCCGCGCCGGGCGCGCCGTCGGCGGTGATGTAGATGATCTTGCCGAGATGGTTTTTCGGGTTCTGCGCCTCGACGCGCGTCTTGACGTCGCTGCGCTCGCCGACCGTCACGAACAGTTTGTCGTCCGGGGTGACGACGATCCGCGATCCGAAATGCAGCTTCCCGTTGTAGGACGGCTGCTGGCGGAAGATCACCTTGAGATCTTCGAGCCCACCGCCATCGGCCGACAGGACCAGCTTGGCGCTGGCGACGCTGGTGCCGTTCTCGCCTTTGCCGCGCGGCTCCGAGTAAGAGAGGAAGATCCGGCCGCTCGTGGCATAATCGTTGGCCAGCGCCACGTCGAGCAGGCCGCCCTGCCCTTGCGCCATGACCTCCGGCACCCCGTTGATGGGGTTACCGAGCTTCCCGTCCGTCTCAATGACCCTGAGCCGTCCCGGCTTCTCGGTGACGAGCATGCGGCCGTCGGGGAGGAATTCGAGCGCCCACGGATTTTCGAGGCCCTTGGCGACGGTCGTGAGCTTGATTGCTGTCTTAGGGGCTTCGGGCGCGTTGGTCTGCGCGGCAGGCGCGATATCCGCCATCAGGAACAAAAAGGGTGCGGCAGCGGCAATGCCTGGTCGCAGGCTCATCATCGGACCTCATCGGTTGCAACGCGGTTCGCCTCTATGTAGGGCGCTTCTCCCGCTTGCCGAGGGGGCCACGTTGATTTCCGGCCCGATTTGGCTCGCGACAACGCCTTGCGACCTGATTTGTCTTTTGTCACCGCTTCGCCCATATAGTCGCGTCATGAGCGCTATACCGCCCCTTCGCTATGTCAAGATGAACGGTCTCGGCAACGAGATCGTCGTCCTCGATTTGCGCAGTGAAGGCCGGCCGTTGGATGCAGGCGAGGTCCGCGCGGTGGCGGCAAATCCCAAGACCGCGTTCGACCAGATGATGGTGCTCAACGCACCGCGCACCGCCGGCACCGACGCCTTTGTCACGATCTTCAATACCGACGGATCGGAATCGTCGGCCTGCGGCAACGGCACGCGCTGCATCGCCTGGCTCGAGACCGAGCGCACCGGCCGCGACAAGCTGCGCTTCGAGACCCGCGCCGGCATTCTCGACGTGGCGGTCGAAAGCCCGGCCGCCATCACCGTCGACATGGGCGAGCCGCGCTTCGGCTGGGCTGACATCCCGCTCTCGGAGCCCTTCCACGATACGCGCGCCATCGAGCTGCAGATCGGCCCCATCGACGATCCCGTCCTGCATTCCCCCTCGGTGGCAAACGTCGGCAACCCGCACGTCGTCTTCTGGGTGAAGAAGCCGGTCGCCGATTACGACCTCGGCCGCTTCGGCCCGTTGATCGAGAACCACCCGCTGTTCCCGGAGCGGGTCAACGTCACCATCGCTCACGTGACATCCAGAACGTCCATGGATATCCGGACCTGGGAGCGCGGTGCCGGCTTGACCCGGGCCTGCGGCACGGCCGCCTGCGCCTCCGCCGTCTCGGCCATGCGTAAATCGCTGGTCGACCGCACGGTGACCGTAAATCTGCCCGGCGGCCCGCTCGTCATAGAATGGGCACCCGACAACCACATCTTCATGACCGGGCCTGCCGCGTTCGAGCACGAGGGCACCCTCGAGCCACAATCCCCCTCCATGGAAACGGAAGGGCCCGCCTTGTCCCCGAGGGCCGTTTGACCTAGACCAGGATCGCATCGAACCTGCCGGGCCGGCCACATCCTCGACGGTCCCATCCAAGAGCCAGCAAGAGCCAGAGAGTGCGCGACACCCAACCCAAGCCCGTCACGCTCTAGGCAGCCCATGAAGCACCGCGTCGAAGACCCGAACACCACGATGTCCGAACCGCTGATCGTCACGCTTGGCTGCCGGCTCAACGCCTACGAGTCCGAGGTCATGCGCCGGCACGCGGCAAACGCGGGTCTCGACGACTGCGTCATCGTCAACACCTGCGCCGTCACCGGCGAGGCCGTCCGCCAGGCCGAGCAGACGATCCGCAAGCTGCGCCGCGAGCGCCCGGGCGCACGCCTCATCGTCACCGGCTGCGCCGCCCAGATCGAGCCCGAGCGCTTCGCTGACATCGAGGGCGTCGATCACGTCATCGGCAACGCCGAGAAGCTCGAGCCCGCGACGTTCCGCTCGCTCACCACCGACGCGCTCGAGCGCGTCGCCGTCAACGACATCATGAGCGTCAAGGACACCGCGCTGCACATGATCGACGGCTTCGGCACCCGGGCCCGCGCTTACGTGCAGATCCAGAACGGCTGCGACCATCGCTGCACCTTCTGCATCATTCCGATGGGACGCGGTCCATCCCGCTCGGTCGCCGCCGGCGAGGTCGTGCGCCAGAGTCGCGCCCTCGTCGAAAAGGGCTATCTCGAGATCGTGCTAACGGGCGTCGACATCACCTCCTACGGTGCCGACCTGCCGGGCAACGCGTCCCTCGGCCGTCTCGTGAAGCAGATCCTCGCCGGCGTTCCGGAGCTGCGCCGCCTGCGTCTCTCGTCCATCGACCAAGTCGAGGCGGACGAGCATCTTCTCGACGCCATCGCCACCGAGCCGCGCCTGATGCCGCACCTGCATCTCTCCATGCAGGCCGGCGACGACATGATCCTGAAGCGCATGAAGCGCCGCCATCTGCGCGACGACGCGATCCGTTTCTGCGAGCGCGTACGCGCGCTGCGCTCCGACGTCGTGTTCGGCGCCGATCTCATTGCCGGCTTTCCGACCGAGACCGACGCCATGTTCGAGAGCACGCTCGATATCGTGGACGCGTGCGGCCTCACCTATCTGCACGTCTTTCCGTTCTCGCCGCGCAAGGGCACACCGGCCGCACGCATGCCGCAGGTCGACCGCCGCGTCGTGAAGGAGCGCGCCGCGCGCCTGCGCGAGAAGGGCGAGGCAGCCCACGCGCGCTATCTCGACCGTCTCGAAGGCCAGCGCATCGAGATCCTCATGGAACGCGAGGACGTCGGCCGCACGCCGCAGTTCGCGGAGGTGCGCGTCGATCGGAGATCGTCGGTCGGCGCGATCCATTGGGCAACC
>JAFKKW010000497.1 GCA_017304275.1 Hyphomicrobiales bacterium
AGGACGAGGTCGCCGAGCAGATGACGGCCGACAAGCCGCAGGTCCAGCGCATCATGGCCGCGGCCGAGACGCTTGCCCGCCGCGTCACCGAGCTTGAAGCCCAGCTCAAGGACACGTCGCAGCGGACAACGGCCAGCCGGCGCGAGCGCATGCCAGGCCGCCGCAAAGGCTACACGCAGAAGGCCTCCGTCGGCGGTCATAAGGTGTACCTGCGCACCGGCGAGTACGACGACGGCGCGCACGGCGAGATCTTCATCGACATGCACAAGGAGGGCGCCGCCTTCCGCAGCCTGATGAACAACTTCGCCATCGCCATCTCGCTCGGCCTGCAATACGGCGTGCCACTCGAAGAGTACGTGGAAGCCTTCACCTTCACGCGCTTCGAGCCCGCCGGACTCGTGCAGGGCAACGAGACCATCAAGAACGCGACCTCGATCCTCGACTACATCTTCCGCGAGCTGGCCGTCTCCTATCTCGGCCGCAACGACCTCGCGCACGTCGATCCGCGCGAGATCGTGGGCGAGACCGGCCTCGGCTCCTCCGACGAGGAGACCGACGAGCAGCTCGACCTCGACCTGCCCGAGAGCGTGACGAAGGTGGTGTCGAAGGGCTTCATGCGCGGCAATCTGCGCATCCATGCCGGCGGGCGCAGCCATCAGGCGGAGGCGAACGATCCGTTGCTGAGCCTGTCGTCGCTGCGCACGGAGCTTGCTGCGTACCCTGTCACCGAGGGCGCGACCGCGCTCTACAGCGATGGAGCGACCGCCCTCAAGGCCGACACCGAGGTGATGTACCAGCGCACGACGATCTCGGAGACGCAGGTGGTCGCCAAGCGCTCGGCCAACGATCGCGTCGCGGAGGCGCGGCTCCGGGGTTACGAGGGCGTCTCGTGTCCCGAGTGTCAGAACTTCACGATGGTCCGAAACGGCACCTGCCTCAAATGCGACACCTGCGGCTCGACCAGCGGCTGCAGCTGAGAAAACGGAGGGCGGGCCACACGGTCCGCCCTTTTTCGTCCCTGAGACGGAATGTGCTCCCGCGTACCGGTTCGCGTTCGATGCCGATCCCAGCACGCAGACAGACCGGAGCCCGCCATGACGTTCTCTCCGTCGCCCGTCGTAAGCCCCTTCGAGCTCCTGGAGCTTCCGGACGGAAGTTGTTACGTGGCCCGCGCGGCGGCAATCGAGACGACGCTGGTCGCGGGCTCCTTCGCAAAGCTCGGCTCGCCGCGTGACGAGCCGGCGCCGGACGCCGGCCGCACCGATCCCGTCGGCGTCTATGCCTCGCGCGACGAAGCCGAGGTCGCCATCCTGCGCGCCTCGCCGACCCTGCGGCCCGCCGGCCCCCTGTCGTCCTTCGCGCCCTGGCTCCGACAGGACTAGGAAAAAGTTGCAGCAGCGCCGGATCGGCAGGGGGTCGCAACTGTGGATTTTGCACCGCCGCGAGAGACGCGCGCCCAAAAAACGCGCAATAGTCGCAATGTCGCGTAGGTACCGCGTCCCAATCCCATCGTTCCGCGTTCGTCCCGCAGCATCGCGCTCTGAGAGCGAGGCGCCGCCATGAGCCAGTTCATCCCCAAGCTTGCACGCATCACCGCAGGCAAGCGTAAGGTTCCGAAGCACGCCGCGGACATCGGCCATCGCACCGACGAAGGCCCGGTCAACGTGGCACGGCTGGCACGCCTCATGCCGCAGGTCCGCAAGCGCCTCGCCATCGACCGGACGTTCTCGGACGCAGCACTGCTGGCGAGCCTCGCGGCGGTCGCTCGCCATCCCTCGCATGCCGAGCGGTGGCACGCGGCCGAAGCCTCGACGCTCGGTCAGTATCTCGCCGCCAGCGGCAAGGATATGCACCGCGCGTTGGTCACGCTTCTGTCTCTGTTGCCGCGACCCTAGGTCGAATCAGTCCAGTATCCGCCGGATCGGCTGTTGTTGAGTTCACCACCTGATGTAGAAGCCCGCCGCGTCGCTTGGAAAGGGCCAGTGTCGTTCGATGAAGTATACCGGAGCATCTTATGTCGTCCGCCGGCCTCACAGCCCCAGCCGTCGTTTACCTCCTTGCTGACCATCTCGATTCCGCTCTCGCTGCGGGCGAGGACCTTTTGAAGTCCACGCTGCGCTGGAACGCGAGCGATCCTCGCGCGCCCGAAGGACTGACCCAGCAGCGTCACGAGGAGCGCGCCGCCATAGAAGCCGCGCGCACGCCCTCGAGCGGGGCGACGGCCTAGAGCCGTTCCGGTTTTGTTGGAATCGGGGAACGGCTCTAGGTCTTTGTTTGGCCGTGCTTCTTATCGGACTTCGTGAGGGCACGGCTTCGCCATGACCCGGTTCCCACTTTTCCGGAAGCACTCTAGGCGCGTACAAGCGCCCGGGCCCTCGTATCCGCATCGATGGAACCGTGATCAGCCGTTGTCGCCGTCACGCGTCGCATAACGCCCATCGCTCGTGTAGGCCGGGCGGCGCGGTTGCCGCTCCTGCGACGCGAGCCGCTCCTGACCCGCATAGACGTGCCGCGAGAACACCGACATGTCGTTGGTGCCGTCCTGCGTAATCGGACGCGGTCCCTTCGGGAGGTGCGAAACCGCTGCAACGGCCACCGCGGCGCTCGAAACATCGCGCTTCGGCTGCTTCTGCTTCTGACGCGCGGCGGCCATGCGCAGCGAGCGCGAATTGCGCTTTGCGCTGCGCTCGGCGGGGCTGCGCTTGCGGACCGGCGCCACCTCGTCATCCGACGATGCGACAGCCTGCGCAGCCGGCGCCGGATCAGCCACTTCAGCCATGGCGACGAAGCTCGCAACCCTGACCGCCCGCGCAACCGCCTGCGACGGCGTAGCCGATACGATCTCGGGTAGCACTGCGTCGGCGGCCGCCAGAACCGTCGGCGGTATGAAGGTCGCCCCGCTCTGGGTCCCGGTCGAGCCGGCGACCTGCGTCGGGTTGCCCTCACCCAGCACCACCGTCTCACCGAACGGCGACGCGAGACCCGCCACCATGTACGCAGTGGCAGCGCCCGTCTGTGCCTCGTCGAGGCTCGCGAACTCACCGATATAGCCGGGCACCGGATCGTAGGTCCGATTCCGCTTGTACGTCGCCTCTTCGAGCGACGGCGCGTCGATCACGCGGATCTTCAGCGTCGCCACGCCCTGCCCGGCAAAGCCGAGCACCTCGGCCGCCCTGCGCGACACGTCGAGCTTGCGGTCGCCCCAGTAGGGCCCCGCGTTATTGACGCGCAGCACGATCGAGGCACGGGTGTCGGGCGACCAGACGAGCAGCGTCGTTCCATCGGGATAGATGGGGCTTGCGGCGTTGTCGGGCGCCTCGGAATCGAATGCCGCGCCCGACGAGGTCAAACCGCAAGGATTGTAGCGGTCGCGCTTGCAGGAGTCGTAATGCGAGGCGCGCACCGTCTCTTCGCTACCGACGAGCGCCTCCATTTCGGCGATGGTCTTCACGCGATGGCACTTGCCATAAAAGCAATAGGTCTTCCCGGGGGTCTTGGCTTCGGCCGCTCCCCCGCCCAAACCTGTCGCGAGCAACGCTGCTCCAAATGCTGGGGCAAGGGACATCAGACCAAGAGGTCCCAACTTGCGAATGCCCAAACCTCCAGCACTGCTCGAAGCGGTTCTCATCGATCAGCTCCATTTTTTGTTTCGATTGGGATGGCCGCGCGGCTTCCCCCGGCCGTTAACGCTTTTGCGGGCGCAACGAAGCATCTGCAACGATGGCAGGGGAGCGGCAATGTCGCCGCACGGTTAACCAGAACGGGGTTCGAGAGGTTGCGGAACTTAGTTCAACTCCCGCTCCGCGAGCGTCCGTGCGAGGCCGGCACGAGCCTCCTCGAGCCGCTTCGCATCGACGCTCCGCAGCACCAGCTCCGTCCGATATCGCCCGTCCGCAAAGGACGGATAGCTCCCCATGGCGACGTCCGGGAAGACCGCCTGATGCGCGGCGAAGAGGTCCGCGATGTCGCCCTCGGCCCGATGAACGACAATCGAAACAGCGTTCATTTTAGGTCCGGTCCTGAGCCGCTGTGTCGCAGCTGAGAGCATCGATTTCATGATGTCCGGCACGCCGGCCATGACGAAAACGTTGCCGATCTGGAAGCCCGGAGCCGCTGACAGGCTGTTGGCGATCAGATCGGCGCCCTCCGGGATTCGCGCCATTCTGAGCCGCGCGGGCGTAAGCTCGATACCCCGCGCCGCATAGACCGGCGCCATCAGCGCCACCGCCCTCGGATCGATGTCGACCGCGACGCCGAACGCCGCCCCGATGCTGTCGGCCGTGATGTCGTCGTGCGTCGGCCCGATGCCACCCGTCGTAAAGACATACGTGTAGCGGGCGCGCAGCGCATTCACGGCCGCAACGATATCGTCCCGCACGTCGCCGACCACCCGCACTTCGCGAAGCGCGATCCCGATCGCGGTCAGGTGCTCCGCAATGGCACCGATGTTGCGGTCGTGCGTCCGTCCCGAGAGGATCTCGTCGCCGATGACGAGCACCGCTGCCGTGATGATGTCGCCGTGAGACATGTGCATTTCCTCATCGCAACGCTCGATCGAAAGCCGCCGCCTGGCGAATAGCATTGCGGCAGGCAGCGGCGCACTCTAATCCTCCCCGCCATGAAATTCTCGACCCCTCTCGTGCGCGGACGCCTGATCAAGCGCTACAAGCGATTTCTCGCCGACGTCAGCCTGGATACCGGCGAGGTGGTGACGGCCACCTGCCCCAACACGGGCTCCATGATGGGTCTGGCCGTGCCAGGCGCAGTGGTTTGGCTTTCCGTCAGCGAAAGCCCCACACGCAAATATCCCCACACCTGGGAGCTGGTCGAGACCGACCTGGGCCGCGGCCCGACCTTGGTCGGCATCAATACCAACCACCCCAACCGGCTGGTGTCGGAAGCCATCGCCGCCGGCGCGATCCCCGAAGTCGCGGGCTACGCCGCCCTGAGACGCGAAGTGAAGTACGGCTTGTCGAGCCGCATCGACATCCTGCTGGACGACCCGAAGAAAGGCCTCGCCTACGTCGAGATCAAGAACGTGCATCTCTCACGCCTGGACGGGCTCGCGGAGTTCCCGGACTCGGTGAC
>JAFKKW010000498.1 GCA_017304275.1 Hyphomicrobiales bacterium
AGCGTCCGCCCCGGAAAGCGCCCCGCCCGCACCAGCACGATGGCCGCAAGCGTGCCGAGGATGGTCGCCAGCGTCGACGACACGATGGCGACGCGAAGCGTCACCCAGGCCGCGTTGAGAATACCCTCGTTCTGAAGCAGCGCGCCGTACCACTTCGTCGACCATCCGCCCCACACCGTGACCAGCTTCGACTCGTTGAAGCTGTAGATCACCAAGAGCAGGATCGGGATGTAGAGGAACGCGAACCCGAGCGCGATCGAGGTGGCGTTGAACCAGCTGAAGCGTCTCATCGCGCAGCCTCCCGTTCCTTCTCCTGGTTGCGCTGGAACAGCACGATCGGAACCACCAGCACGAGCAGCAGGACGACCGCGACCGCCGACGAGACCGGCCAGTCACGATTGGCGAAGAACTCGAACCAGAGCGTCTTGCCGATCATCAGCGTGTCGGAGCCGCCGAGCAGATCCGGGATCACGAATTCGCCGGTCGCCGGAATGAACACCAGGAAGCAGCCCGCAAGCACGCCCGGCATCGACAGCGGGAACGTCACCTGCCAGAACGCCTTCCAGGGCGGCGAACCGAGATCGGCGGCCGCTTCGAGCAGCGACGGGTTGATTTTCTCGAGGCTCGCATAGAGCGGCAGGATCATGAACGGCAGATACGAATAGACGATGCCGATATAGACCGCCGTCGGCGTGTTCATGATGGTAAGCGGCTCGCTGATGACGCCGAGGTTCATCAGGAACAGGTTGAGCAGGCCTTCCTTCTTGAGGATGCCGATCCAGGCATAGACTCGGATCAGGAACGACGTCCAGAACGGCAGGATGACGAGCATGACGAGCGTCGGCTGCCATTCCTTGGGCGCCCGCGCCATGCCGTAGGCGATCGGATAAGCCACCAGCAGCGTCAGGACCGTCGAGATCCCGGCGATCTTCAGCGCCGAGAAATATGCGTTCACGTACAGAGAGTCGCTGAAGATGAACGCGTAGTTCTCGAAATCGAGCTGCGACAGGAACCCCCTGATGTCCGTGATGTCGAACGTCGGCGTGTAGGGCGGAATGGCCGTCGCGATGTCGGACAACGAAATCTTGAAGACGATGAAGAACGGAACCAGGAAGAAGATCAGGAGCCACAGATAGGGCACCGCGATCAATAGCCAGCGACGCATCGGAGCCTCCCGTTACTAGCGCGTAAGCACGATGCCGGTCTCCGGCGGCCACTCGAGCCAGACGGTGTCCTCCCAGCTGATCGGCCGGTCGACGAGGCGCGACGAGTTGGTACGAAGCGCCTTGACCCTCTGCCCGTTGGAAAGCTCGACGTGGTAATGGGAGATCGAGCCGAGGTATCCCACATCGACGACCTTGCCCTGCACCGCGTTGCTCGCATCGCTCGGCTTGTCGCGGTCGATCTGGATCTTCTCCGGACGCAACGCCAGCCACACTGCCTGGTCTCCGACGCAACCGTCCGGCGCGGTCGCCTTGAAGCGCGCCAGGCCCGGCCCCCAATCGATCTCCGCGATCCCTCCGTCGATCTTCACGACTTTACCCTCGAGGAGATTGACGTCACCGATGAAGTTGGCCGTGTAGCGCGAGTTCGGCGCCTCGTAGATGTCGCCCGGCGTCGCGATCTGCACGAACTCTCCGTGATCCATGACGGCGATGCGCGAGGACACCGTCATCGCCTCCTCCTGATCGTGCGTGACGATGATGAAAGTGGTGCCCGTGCGCTCCTGAATGCCCATCAGCTCGAATTGAGCCGTTTGCCGAAGACGCTTGTCGAGTGCGCCGAGCGGCTCGTCGAGCAGCACGATACGCGGCTTCTTGGCGATGGCGCGCGCCAGCGCCACGCGCTGCTGCTGGCCGCCCGACAACTGGTGCGGCTTGCGCTTGCCGAAGCGTCCCAGCTCCAGCATCGCCATCGCTTCCTCGACGCGTGCCGCGATCTGATCCTTGGGAAACCCTTCCTGCTTGAGCCCGAACCCGATGTTCTGCTCGACCGTCATGTGCGGAAAGAGCGCGTACGACTGGAACATCATGTTGACCGGCCGCTCGTAGGGCGCGAGGTCGGTGATGTCCTGACCGGCCACGATGATGCGTCCGCTCGTCGGCTTCTCGAAGCCGGCCAGCATGCGCAGCAGCGTCGTCTTTCCGCAGCCCGAGGGCCCGAGCAGCGCGAAGAACTCGCGCTCGTAGATATCGAGCGTGCAGTCCTTGACGGCAACGAAGTCGCCGAACTGCTTCACGACGTTCTCGAACCGAACGATGGGCGCCTTCGAAGGATCCTTCCACGGCGCGAAATTAGATTGCGGAGCCGGCGTTCTAACCGCCCGCGGCTGCGTGGAGGTTGGCGAAGAGCTTTGCGCGGCTGCCCCTGTCATGACGACGATCCTCGATTGCCTGCACGGGGACCTCCCCCGCTCCTGAACGAAAACCGCGCCTGGGGAGGTTCCTCAGGCGCGGGGTGTGGTCTCAGCTATTGTCCGGTGACGACCTTGGTCCAGATCCGCGTCACCACGCGTTGCGTCTTGGCGTCGTAGGACTTCTTCACGAACAGACGCTTCAGCGCAGCCTCATCCGGGAAGATCGAAGAATCCTCCAGAATGTCCTTGTTGATGAATTGCTGCGAGGCGAGGTTGCCGTTGGCGTAGTTCACGTAGTTGGACGCTTTGGCGATCACTTCCGGCTTCAGGATGTAGTTTAGGAAAGCGTGGGCCTCTTCGACATTCTTGGCATCCGCCGGAATGGCGAGCTGATCGAACCACATCTGCGCGCCTTCCTTCGGGATGTGATAGCCGATCTCGACGCCGTTGCCGGCTTCCTCGGCGCGGTCACGCGCCTGCAGGATGTCGCCCGAGTAGCCGACCGCGATGCAGATATCGCCATTGGCCAGCGCGTTGATGAACTCGGACGAGTGGAACTTCTGGATGTTCGGGCGGATGGACGACAGCAGCTCGCCCGCCTTTTCGAGCTCCTTCGGGTCCGTGCTGTTCGGATCGAGACCGAGGTAAAGCAGCGCCACCGGAATGATATCGTCGGCGGCATCGAGCAGGAAGATGCCGCAGTCCTTGAACTTGGAGACGATCTCGGGCTTGAAGATGAGATCCCAGGAATCAACGGGCGCATCCTTCATGCGCTCTTCGATCTTGGCCTTGTTGTAGCCGATGCCCGTCGTGCCCCACATGTAGTTGATCGAGTACTCGTTGCCGGGATCGTAGATCGCCGTGCGCTCCGCGATCAGCGGCCACTCATTCTTGAGATTGGGCAGCTTCGACTTGTCGAGCTTCTGAAACACGCCCGCCGTGATCTGGCGCGCAAGGAACGGGCCGGTCGGCACGACGACGTCGTATCCGCTACCGCCGGCGAGCAGCTTGGTCTCCAGAAGTTCGTTGCTGTCGAACACGTCGTAGATCGGCTTGATGCCGGTCTCAGCCTCGAAATCCTTGAGCACCGATTCATCGATGTAGTCCGACCAGTTGTAGATCCGGACTTCCTTCGCCGTTGCCGCGCCAGCCACGAACAACGACATCAACGCAATGGGACCCGCAATCGATGCGCGGATACTACGAAGCTTGATCATGCGACTTTCTCCCACGGGAGCTTGTAAATCCAACGGACTTGAAGACCGCGCAGCCCCCGTCACAAGCCGCCGGCCTGACCTTTCCATTGTGATCACATTATCCTCGCGCTACAAGTATTTCCTTGAGTGTGTGTTCCGGAAGGCCGGGGATTGGACATCGAACCCGCGCGATTCCGGAGGAGCCGGGTTTGTGCAATGCGCAATGAGAAGGCACGCGAGCATGCCAAAGCGGGAGCACCTGCGCTGCGCCGGCACAGTTCGAAATCCGCGTCCTCGCGGTCGCGATCGGACATCACACGAACACTTGGCGTGAAGAGCGACATTACCGTCACCACTCACGAAAATGTCTATCGCGGCCTTCGCGACCGCATCCTTTTCGGAGGCTTCCTGCCGGGCAGCGCCGTAACCCTCCGCGGCCTCGCCGAGGACATGGGCGTGAGCCCCATGCCTATTCGTGAGGCAGTGCGTCGCCTCATTGCCGAGCGGGCGCTGAAGATGCAGGACAACCGCCGCGTTCTGGTGCCGCCCATGACCGCCGAGACCTTCGAGCAGATCGTATTCGCGCGCAAAACCTTGGAGCCGGAGCTCGCAGCGCGGGCTATGGACCGGATCAGTCCGGCGGATATTCGCAAGATCGCAGCGCATGACAAGGCCGTCGATCGCGCAATGGCCATGGGCGACGTGTCGGGCTACATGGAAAACAACTACCGCTTCCATTTCGCCATTTACCAGAAGGCCGGCGCCGAGACGCTGCTGGCGCTGGTCGAAAGCATCTGGCTTCAGTTCGGCCCGTTTATGCGCATGTCCTACAACCGCTGGGGAACCTCCGATCTCGAGGACCAGCATCAGGCCGCTATTGCCGCGCTTCAGCAAAAGGACAGAAGAGCGCTGCGGGCCGCGATCGGCGCCGACGTGAGCCAAGGCATGAGCTTCATCGGTGAGACCGTGCTGAGGCGTTCTTCCTAACGATTTGAAAGGAAAAGCACCCTCCGACGGTTAAGAGGCGCCCCTTGAGTTCCATCGTATTTTGTGATCACATTATAAAGAGGTGCGCGCAGGACATGCCCCCACGCACGCAGGCGGCCGGCAATGCCAGACGTCGTTGCCGGGCGTCGGTGTGCGCCGCCGCATCCCTGCCGCACAGAAATCAAGGTGGATGATGTCAGCCGACACCGGAGCGATGGCGAATTTGACGGGCGAGACCTTCAGCGTCGGCACCGAACCCGGACAGTTGCGCTCCTGGCTCCAGCATCATCGCATTGAAGAGGTGGATTGCGCCGTCCCGGACATCGCCGGCGTCGCACGCGGCAAGACCATGCCGGCCGAGAAATTCGCCAAGCTCGATTCGGTGCACCTTCCGATCTCGATTTTCCATCAGACCATCACCGGTGACTACGTCGGCTTCGAGGAGGAGGGCGAGACCCTCTACGCCGAGAGCGATCTCGTCATGGTGCCCGACCTGTCGACCATCCGTCCCGCGCCGTGGGCTTCGAGCCCGACGGCGCAGGTCATT
>JAFKKW010000499.1 GCA_017304275.1 Hyphomicrobiales bacterium
CAGTGCTGAGATCCGCCGGCGCGGCGTCAGGCCGATACGCCCCGGATGCGCGCCGCCGGCACCGGAGAAGGAGGAACACGGTGCCGCCGAAAAGCGCCGCGACGGGAAAGACCCAAACGAGTACGGTCCTCCAGCTCGCGCGCGGCTCCATGAGGATGAACTCGCCGTAGCGGTCGACGAAGAAAGATTTGATCTCGTCGTCCGATTTTCCGGCGGCGACCTGCTCCCGGATCAGCGCCTTCATCTGTCCGGCAACAGTGGAGTGCGAATCGTAGATCGACTCGCCCTGGCACACGGGACATCTGAGCGCGACGGCGACGGCCTTGACGCGCTGCTCGTCCGGATCCTCGTGCCGGATCACACCGGCGCCTGCGGCCGTTACCGCGAACGACAGGAGCAACATGACGAGAGCGAACCGTCCTGCCGTCATGGCCTCACTCCCAGCTTGCGCAAGTATCCTGCGACGTCCTCGTGCGTGAGCGGGCCGACGTGACGCGCGATCACGATACCGTCGGCACCGATGAAGAACGTCTCGGGAAGTCCGTACACACCGAAGTCGATGCCGGCCCGCCCGTCGGGGTCGAGGCCGGAGGCAAACGGAAAAGCGCCGCGCTCGCCGAGGAACGTCGCGGCATTGCTGGCCGTGTCTCGATAGTTGACGCCGACCAGCCGCACGCCTTCCGCCGCGGCGACGCGTCCGAGATCGACCACAACGTCGTGCTCGGTGCGGCAGGCGCCGCACCACGACGCCCAGAAGTTCACGATCGTGGGCTTGCCCCCTTGCGCATCGAGGCGCACCGCCTCACCCCCGCCGGGCCGCGCCAACGCGAAGGACGAAGGACGGGGCCGGTTTTCCGACCAGCGCCGACGGAAGAACGGAGGAGTCGCGCCCAAGGCTCAACCCGAACAGGATCATCAGGCACGCCAGCAGCCCCAGGAGCAGCGGCTTCCACCATCCCCGCTCCGCGACGTCATGCGTTGCGCCATGGGTATCCGTCATGACACCTGCTCCGCGCGGCTGTTGCCGGAAGCGGCAACGGACCTTGCCTGCTGACGTCCCTGGGAGAGCGCGAAGAGCGATCCGGCGATGATGACGATCCAGCCGCACCAGATCCAGACGACCAGCGGGATGTAGTAGGCGCGGATGGAGGCGCGGCCGTCGCCAAGCTCCTCGCCGAGAACGACGTAGAGGTCGCCCGCGAGCGTCGTGCGGATCGCGGACTCGGTCGTCACCATCTCGCCGCGGGGATAATTGCGCCGTTGCGGATGGATGAGAGCCACGCGTTCGTCGCCCTGCCGGACCTCGAGGTCGGCTTGCCGTGCCGTCCAGTTCGATCCTTCCACCGAAGACAGTCCTTTGAAGGTGAGCGTGTAGCCGCCGATCTCGAAGCGATCGCCGGGACTGAGCGCCACCGTCTTCGTCTCCTGGAAAAGCCCCGATGCGAGGATGCCGAACGCGACGATGACGACGCCGAGGTGCACGATGAGGCCGCCGTAGCGGCGTCGGTTCCAGATGGCGAGCCAGAGCAGGCTCGCGGCATAGGATTTACCCGAGATGGCCGAGCGGTTGCGTACCGCGCGCGCAACGTCGACGGCGATGGTTGCGATCACGAGGCCCATGCCGGCGACGGCCGCCAAGGGAACGAGCCCACGCACGCCGAGCGCCACGGCGACGGCAACGAGGCCCGTTGTGGCGAGAGCCGGAGCCGCCAGGAATTTGCGGATCTCCCTAGCGCTCGCCTTGCGCCAGGGAATCACCGGACCGATCGACATCAGCATGACGATCGCCACCATGATCGGCAGCACGACCTTGTTGAAATAGGGAGCCGCGACCGTGAGCCGGACACCCGTGAACACCTCGACCGCCAGCGGGTAGAGCGTGCCGACGAACACCGTTGCCGCCGTGACGATGAGGAACAGGTTGTTGAACAGGAGCGCAGCCTCGCGCGACAGCGTTCCGTCGAGACGCGCCGCGGTGCGCAGGGTATCGACGCGCGCGATCAGGAGCCCAAACCCGCCGAGCGTGACGACGGCCAGGAAACCCAGGAGATACATGCCGCGCCACGGATCGACGGCAAAGGAATGAACCGAGGTCAGCACGCCCGACCGGACCAGGAACGTTCCGAGAAGCGACAGCGCGAACGTCGAGATGGCGAGCGACGTATTCCAACCGCGAAACAGGTTGCGTTTTTCCTGCGCCATCACGGAATGCAGGAGCGCCGTGCCGGTGAGCCAGGGCAGCAGAGAGGCATTCTCGACCGGATCCCACGCCCAGTAGCCTCCCCACCCCAGCTCGTAGTAGGCCCAATAGCCGCCGAGCATGATGCCGCTGGTGAGCGCGAGCCAGGCAAAGAGCGTCCAGCGCCGAATAGCGACCACCCACTCGACGCCCGCGGAACCACGCGCCAGGGCGGCGATTGCGAAGGCGAATGGAACCACGAAACCGACGTAGCCGAGATAAAGCAGCGGCGGATGGATGATGAGCCCGGGATCCTGCAGCAGCGGATTGAGCTCACGTCCCTCGATCGGCGGCGGGACGAGCTCCGTGAAGGGGCTCGACAGGAACACGATCAGCACCAGGAATCCGAGCTGGACGCCGGCCAGCGTCGCGATCACGTACGGCATGGAGCGCGGGTGCGTCTCCCAATGCAAGATCACGGCGAGGGCCGAGTAGAGCGTGAGAAACCACAGCCACAGGAGCAGTGATCCTTCGTGCGCACCCCACAGCGCCGTCATGCGATAAATGAGCGGCAGGCGCGTGTTGGAGTTCTGCGCCACATAGGCCACGGAGAAATCGTTCTGGACGAACGACCAGATGACCGTGAAACACGCCAGCGTGACGAGAGCACAGTTGGCCAACAGAGCGTGACGCGCGACGACGACGTAAGCCGGACGACCGAGGCGCTCGCCCGCCAGCGCGAGCACCATCGCGACGGCGGAAAGGATCAGCGCCAGGGCCGATGCCGCCATGCCAAGCTCGATGAGGGACCCGCTCAACGTACCACTCCTGAGATCAAGTTACGGACCGTGCGCGGCGCGACGCTGCGGCCGCGCCCGAGACATTGGGCGAGCCGCGCAATGCCGAGATCGATCTCCGTCTCGGAAAGCGCCGCATAGCCGAGCACGAGGTGACGGTCGGCGTCGTCCGGTAGTCCGAACCGGTGAGCCGCGCCGCTGCTCAACGTGTAGACGCCGACACCGACCGTGAGCGCACGCTCCTCGATCTCGCGTGCGGGCGGAAGCCCGTCCGGCAGGCGCCACACGAAATGCATCCCCGATTCCGTGCCGGCGACGTCGAGGACGCCGAAGTGGCGTTCCAACGCGGCGAGCGTCGCATTGCGCCGCGAGAGATACATCTGTCGCAGACGCCGCAGGTGGCGCGCATAAGAGCCGCTCATCATGAAATCGGCCATCGCCGCCTGCTCCAGCCACGGCTGTCCGTTGTTCATGAGCGCTTTGAGCGCCTTGGCGGGTTTCACGAACGCATGCGGGACCACGACATAGCCGAGCCGCAGCGACGGCCCCATGCATTTCGAGAAGGTACCGAGATAGAAGACGCGGTCACGCCGATCGAGGCCCTTGAGCGCCGTCACCGGCGAGCCGACGAAACGGAAATTGCTATCGTAGTCGTCTTCGATGATGTAGCTCGCCCGCTCGCTCGCCCAGTTGAGCAGCGCCAGCCGTCGCTCGAGTGCCAGCGTGACGCCGAGCGGATACTGGTGCGATGGCGTGACGTAAGCCACGGCATGGTCGACGTTCGGGATTTGCGCGACGTCGATCCCGTCCTCGTCCACGGGGACGGGCAGCAGCTCCGCGCCGAAGCTTTCGAAGAGATAGGCGGCACCCTGGTAGCAAGGCTGCTCGATGACCACCGGCGAGGACGGCTCGATCAGCAAGCGCGAGATGAGGTTCAGCCCGTCCTGCGTACCGCCGACGATGATGATCTGATCGGCATCGGCTGTGAGCCCGCGCGTGGGGCCGAGATGATCGGAGATTGCCTGACGCAGCTCGCTAAATCCGGAGGGATCGCGGTATTCCGCGAATACCCTGCCGGATCGCGCAAGGCGGCGGCGTATGAGATTGGACCACGTCTTGAGCGGAAACGCGTCCGCAGCCGGGCGCCCGACCCAGAAATCGGCGACCAGGCGATCGGCGTTGGGATTGACGATGCCGTGCGCGCGCAATGCCGAAAGCCGCTCCGAAACGCTGATATCGGAAACGACCCCTTTGAGGTCCGTTACGGCAGCGCAGTCGCAGGCATCGGCGAAGAAACTCGTTTCTGGAATTTCAGCCGAAACAAATGTTCCGACATAGGGACGGGTTTGAATATAACCCTCGGCCATCAGACGCTCGTAGGCCTGCATGGTAGTATTGCGCGAAATTCCGACTTGCTCGCTAAGTGCCCGTGTCGTCGGAAGAAAATCGCCACTCCGCAAATGCCCATCCAGGATCATGCGCCGAATCTGTTCGACGATCTGACTCTGCAGGGTCATTTTTTGCTGGGCGTCGACTTTCAGTGGCAATTGCACGGAACCCGCTCCCCCAAGCGATAAAATTGATGAAATGAGTCAATAACTCCGTCGCTTAAGCAAAATGCTAGGTTGGGGGCGTGGATGCGGAAAGATCCACAAACGCGGATCTCGATAGGTCCACGCACTTGCACATCGGCATAGTGCAAGTGCGCAAAAACAACCGGGACAGTTTCCCGGCGCTATTGAGAGAATGAGAGGAAGACGCGCAAACGCCGGCTCACCCGCTTGCGGGCTGTCCGGCGTCAAGCCTGTAAATCCAGAAGCCCCGGTGCTGGTACACGAGCTTGAGGTGCGTGAGCTGCATCGGGTTCGAAGATGTAAAGGGAAGCATTTTGGCGATCAGTCGCTGGCCATCCGCCGCGTTGGACAGGTAATGGATGCGGACGGCATTGCCGACCGGCTCCACGGCATAGGCGGCATCGAGCTTCTGGTCTCGCAGCCATTGGCTCGCCGCCCGCATGACGCCATGCGTGGCGCTGCCCGCGAAATCCTTTGACGAGATTGCGAGGCTTTCAGGCCGCTCCGTCGCGAGCTTCCAGATGTCGGAAAGATGCACGGCGACGTAAGCCGTCTTGCCCGGCGCGAGCGCCGCCAGAGCGGCCGCGCCTTTTTCCTCGTCGAGCAGGAGTGCGTCGATGAAACGCGAGAACACCGCACCATCCCGCTCGGGCACGGCCGCGCCCCAGTACGCGCGTTCCTTGCTCTCGATGAGCGAACGCGAGGCGCCCCATGACGCCGGAACCAGCAGGCCGCGCGCAAGAGGATCGTCGAGCGGTGCATCGCGTTGCGCCACGAGCCGGATTTTGCGCGACAGGTCCCACCAGCTCAAAACCACGGCGTCCGCCGGCACGTGATCGTGGATCGCTTTCGTGACCTTTTCCACCTCGGCGGCCGTCAGATCCGCCGCCAGGACCGGCTCGGTGACGTTGTTCTGCCAGTTGAGCGCCACCACGCGCCCGTCCGCCTCGCGAGCAATCAGCGCCTGCACGACCGGGTTGTGAGATCCGGGAACGCTAAGCTCGAGCTTTTCGATCTTGCCGACCTCATCGGGAGGGCTTTGCGAGCCTTGCGTCTCGGCGGCGGAGGTCGCCGTCACCTTGGTGGCATAGGGAAGCTCCGGCGCCGCGCCGGGTCGAACGGCGAGACCAAGTCCCGCGAGCCCCAGGACGACAAGAAGCACCGGCGCGATGACGCCGCCAAGCGGAGACTTGGCAGCAGGCGCAGGTGCAGGCGACTCGTCACGCTCCGTCATCGATATTACCCGTCCAGAGGAAAGGATCGTCCGGGCAGCCGGAGAGAAGAGAGTTTCGGCTGCCCGGACACTGGGAGGCGTTTCTAGTGCAGGCGTC
>JAFKKW010000500.1 GCA_017304275.1 Hyphomicrobiales bacterium
TTGATCGACCGCGCCCGGCAGCGGCAGCGTGATGCGCTGGACCTGCAACTCGACATCGTCGTTGACGGTCATCGGCGTATTGGCGACGAACTGATCGACGTCGCGGTCGGTGATGGCGATGAGATGGCCGAAACGCTTGCGCACGACCTCGCGCCAGGACATCTCGGCGCGGAACCGCGCCTTCATGGTATTGATGTCGACGCCCATGCCCTTCATATGCTGCCCGAACTGCTCGAGCGTCATCTTGTTGCGCTCGGCGATGCCGCCGACCACGCGGTTGACCTCTGCTTCGTCCGCCACCGCATCGAGACGCTTGGCCTCCTGAAGCTTGATCTTCTCCTCGATCAGCTCTTCCTTGGCCTTCCCCTTGGAGCCCGCGAGCGCGCCCGCGCGTGCCTCCCGCTTGAGCTGCTCCACCATGTTGGCCTGCAGGTCCTTGACGTATTTCGTCTGCAGCGCGCGCGCTTCTTCCTGCGTCTGCACGTTGTTCTTCATCAGGAGCTGCTTGAAGCGCTCGTTGGTCTTCGGGTCCTGGACGATGGCCTTCCAGCGTGCTTCCGCCTTGGCCTTGAAATCGCCGCCCCCGCCGCCGCCCTGGAGTGCCAGGAAAGCCGCCCGCTGCTCGATCTCGTAGGCGGTGATCGGCTCGTCGTTCACCAGCACGGCGATCGACTGCCCGCCCTTCTTGCGGGGTGCCACCCCCGCCGGGGCCGGCTCGCCAGCCTCGATGTTGGCCGTCCGGCCCGCCTGCGCCATGCGTTGCGTCGCGCCAGGCTCCGCGCCACAGGCCGTCCCGGCCCCAAAAGCGAGCTGGCATGCCCCGAAGGCGAGGAGGACGGTGCGGGTCAAATCGGGCATTGATGCTGTCTCGTCAGCGGTACGCGGATCGCGGCACGGGGCTGATGTCCTGGCCTCGCGCAACCTGCACCCGCGAGCATAAGCCCAGTCCGGGACAGGCGCAAAGACCAGAGGCCTTATCCACATCAACCGTGGCGTTGCCAAGGCGGCGGGAGCACCGCACCGGCTTCGTAAACGACCTGGGTCGGACCGGCCGTCAGCCGTAAAGCGCTACGGCAGGTGCACCGAGGAGGCATCCTCGCCGCCAAGCGTATCGACGATGTTCGTCTCGTAGTTGAAGCCGCCGAGGTGCTTGAACTCGAAGCGCAGCATGACCACCCGGTCAGGCTCGATGTCGCGGGCAGGGTCTTCGATGAACGTCTCGCTGTAGGTCGCGCTCAGCATGAAGCATTCGTCGAGGTAGGCGAGGCGGATCGAGTCGGTCAGGATCTTGCTCTCGTCGAGATCGTAGCGGATCGAGCCCGACAGCGACCAACGATCGGTCAGACGCAGCGTCGCCAAGCCGATCAGGTCTTCCTGCTCCTCGTAGAACCCGGTGGTGTCGTCGAACGCTTCGCCGTAGGTGTAGGTCGCAGACGCGAGCAACGGTCCATAGCTGACCACGGCCGTCAGATCCTCGCGCCGGAGCGTCAGGTCGTCCTCGTCGAACCGCGACTGCGCGATGACCCGGAACACATCGGTCGGCGCCAGGTAGACGCCCAGCACATAGTCCGACTTGTTCGTGTCGAGACCGCTGTTCGGGTTGAAGCCGCTGTCGAGCACATTGAGATCGTAGGCATTGTCGCCCGACAGATGGAAGCTCTGGCCCGCGAGCACGCGCGCATATCCGACCGGTCCCTGGAAGGTGTACTGCACGCCGACGTTGGCCCGCACACCCGTCTCCAGCCGGTCGTAGCCCGAGAACTTGGTCGTATCGAACAGGTTGGTGTCGTCGAAGATCAGGCTCTGCGCATCCTCGTTCGGGAGAAACGCCTGATCGACGTGCGAATTGTGGGCGACGATCTGACCGATCGGCTCGATCACGTGCGAGGTCGCGCCGACGTTGGCTACCCACGGATAGGACACCGTCGCACCGCCCGTCGCAAGGCCGCGCAGGAACGTATCGTCCAGGCTGGATGTGAGCGTCGGGTCCTCGTAGTTGATCTGATAGGCATCGCCGCGAAGCTCGCCGAACGGCGTATAGGTGATGCCGATCGCGTCCGTGAACCTCCGGCGCCACTTGACCTCCGTCACGACGCGATTCATGTCGCCGGAGACGAAATTACCGGTGTTGAGATTGTTGATGCCCGAGCGCGACAGGCTCAGCGCGTTGGATTTCCAGCTCAGCTCGCCGCCGACCACGGGGTCCTTGAACACGTAGTTGTGGTCGATGATCGGATGGACGAGCGATTCCGTCTCGTCGTCGTCGTTCACGAGCAGACCGCCGAACTGGTACATCTTGGCGCTGAAATAGCTGCGGTCGCCCTGGCCGGTGAGCCAGAGGTCGTTGACGCGATCCGTCAGCAGCACGCTGTCGAGCTTGTAGAAACGGCGGAACGTATCGTCGCTTTCGAGGATCGCGTTCCAGCCGTAGCTCCACCAGGACGACAGCGAGAACTTGCCGTGCGTCTCGATGCTGCCGCGCCAGCCGTCCAGGTTCTGGTTGCCGCTCGGCAGGTCGTCGGCGTCCTGGTCGATGGCCGCGAAGCTGACGTTGTACTCGCCGTTGGCGAGCTTGTGGCGCCACTCGCCCTGCCACATCACGCCCTGTTCGGTCATGTAGCGCGGGTTGAACAGGAAATCGAACTGCGGCGACAGCGCGAAGTAGTACGGCAGCTCGGTGAAGAAGCCGAGGTCCTCGGAGTTGCCGTAGACGGGCGCCAGGAAGCCGCTCTTGCGCTTCACCGACGGATCGGGGTGCTCGAAGTAGGGCAGATAGGCGACCGTGATGCCATAAAGCTTCAGCTCCGCATCCTGATACGAGATCGTCGCCGCCGACTGGTCGTGAATGATCCGCTTGGCGCCGATGCACCACAGCGGCGGCACGTTACCTTCGCTCTTGCAGGCCGTGAACGTCGCGTCGGAGAACTCCGTGACGTTGCCCTCACGCCGCTCGCCGCGCTCGGCGGTGATGCGCGAGTCGTCGCGGGTCACGACCGACAGCGACTGCACGAAGCCGTCCCGGAAGTCGTCGGTGAGCGTGTAGTTGTCGGCCCGGATGACGTTTCCGTTCGCCTCCTTGAGCTCGACGTTGCCGGAGGCGGTCAGCGTGTTGGCGCTCCGGTCGTAGATCACCTGATCGGCCGTCAGCACGTTCTTGTTGTAGTAGATTTCGGCATTTCCGCGGGCGATCACGCGGCTGCCGGCGTTGTCGTAGATGAGCTCGTCGCCCTGCAGGTAGAGCGGCAGCGTCTTGTCGAGCTTCTGCGGCTTGCCGAACATGCCCCCGGGCTGCTCGGGGAACGCCGACGGCTCCTTGCTTTTCTTGCCCTGCGCCGCGGCAGGAGCGGCGACAGCCACGGACAGCGCCAGCAGGACGAGCGGCAGGAACACCTGGGAGGGCGTGCGCAGGAATTGTGGAATGTGGGGATAAATCAAGCGCGAACGCCCCCGATCCGCCGCCTGGAGGCGGGAGAGCGAGGTGCAGAACTCGGTGCATGTCGCCAGCAATGTGCGCGCAACACGCATCACTTAGCCGTCCTCCTGGTGCAAGAGCACCGTCACCGAACCAAGAATGGCAAGTAGCACCGGAACCCAAACCGCGGCCCAGACGGGCGCCAGGCCGGACGTTCCGACCTGCCTAGAAATCTCCGCGAAAAGGAAGAATCCAAAGCCCCCAACCATTCCAGTGACGACCATAGTCTGGATGCCCCCGGAGCGGAATGACCGCAACGACACAGTAGCCGCCAAAAAGACCATCGCTATGCACAGTAGCGGACGGGTCAGCAGGAGTTCGTATTGCGTTCGCAAGGAAGCTGTGGAAAGTCCCGCTTTATCCGCAACATAGATAAGGTCCGGCAACTCCCAGAACGAGACCGAAATGATGCTTCCGAAGGCATCCGCCGCCCGTTCCGGCGTCAGGTATGTTGACAACAGATATTTACCAAACGATTCGGGCTGCCGGCCGACCCCGGAAACGAGGGCGTCCTGGAACACCCAGTACCCCTCTTCGAGCTTCGCCGACTTGGCGTCGACGCGCTCCGAGAAGACCCCCGACTTGTCGTAGACGAAGGCCGTGACGGTGCTGAGCTCCGTCCCCCGCCGCCGGGCCGAGGCCGCGCTGAGCACCGACTGTCCATCGAGCCCATCCTGGCGCAGCCAGGGTCCACCCGTGCCTTTGCCCAGGCTCCCGGTCGACTCCCGCCCGAAGGCTTCCCCGTAAAGGCGTTCGGCGCGGTCGCGCGCCGTGGCCGCCAGCGGATTGAAGGCCAGCGAGCTCACCACCCCGAGCAACAGCGCCACCGTGATGCCGGGGCGCAGGAACTGCCAGACCGACATGCCGCCCGCGCGCATGACCGCAAGCTCGCTCTTGCGTGCCAGCATGAGCAGCGCGCCGATCGAGCCGACCAGCACTGCGAACGGCAGCAGCATCTCGGTATAGGCCGGCAGCCGGAGGATCGTGATCCACGCCAGCATCCATCCCGACACGCTGCCGTACTTGCCGGCCTGGCGCAGCAGCTCCACGAAATCGATCATGAAAATCAAGACGGTGCACAGCCCGAACACGGCGCAGATCGCGATCAGGAAGCGCATCCCGATGTAGAGCGACAGCGTCGAGATCCGCGGCAGGAAGGCCATCGGCTAGCCCCCCGTCCCGGCAGCGTTCGCGAGCCTGCGCCGGGAGACCCGGCGCACCAGCGCCTCCGCGCGCGCCGTGATCGCATCGACCACGGCTTCGACCCATGCCGACCGCCGCGACGGCCGCGCCCCGCGCGCGATCAGGATCAGCGAGACGCCGATCGCGCCGAGCGGGATGAGGTAGAGGATCGGAACCGCGCTCGCGTGCAGCGTCACGACGTTGTTGACGGCGAGCCCGGCGAGCCGGAGACCAACCCCGAGCAGAAAGCACAAGCCCATGCGCGCGTGCCGGTTTTGCCGGGTGCTCTGCGCCTGCCCGACCATGGCGACCGCCAGGAGCACGAAGGCGAGAGGGTAGAGGGCGCTGGAAAACCGCTCATGCAACTCGGAGCGCAGCCGGCCCTCGTCGCTTTCCTTGCTGC
>JAFKKW010000501.1 GCA_017304275.1 Hyphomicrobiales bacterium
GGTCCGATGTGCCCGGCGCCAACACCGCCAAACGCTGGGCCTGTTAACCTTAACAAATCATTGTATTCCGCGGTTAATTTGCGGTGCGCCGAGGCGCCCAGAAGGCTGCACTTGCAACTCTCAGCCGCGATCTGGACCGGATAGATAAAATTTTATGCAAATTGTTTCTATCGGAGCCTGACATCGGACCTCCAGACATGCCTGTTTTATCGACCCGAACCGGGCCGGACACGCGAGGCGCGCGTGAGAGAAAGGGGGAAGCGGGCAGGTCCGATGTGTAGATCGAACTCTATTCACCCCGCCGTAACCATCCGAACGGGTTCCTCACCCGTGAGGTTCGGAAAATGCTATATTCCAACCCATGAAACGCAGCATTTACGGGCGTTTCTGATTTCAGGTTCGGGTTTTGTAGAGCGTTCGAAGGGCCAATTCCGATGATTTCCAAACCTCGCGGGCAGATGCAACCTTTCACGATCCGGGACGTGGAAACGATCCGGACCAAGCTGACAGCAACGGGCTCCATGCGCGACCTTGCCCTATTCGAGGTGGCGATCTCGACGGCGCTCCGCGCTAGCGACGTGACCGGGCTCCGGGTCCGCGACGTGACGGACGGCGCCGCCCGCCTCAATGACGGCGCCCGTGTCCGCCAGCGCAAGACGGGCAACGTCGTGACTGTGCCGCTCAGTCCCCGCGCGCGCGACGCACTGGCGGTGTTGATCGCCGATCAAAAGCTCGCCGGCGATGCCTTCCTGTTCCAGCGGCAGGATCAGGGCGGGAAGGGGCAAAGGATCACGACTGAGACGTTCGCCAAGCTCGTCAAGCGCTGGGCCGATCTCGCGGGCTACACGGACACGTCCAAGTTCAGCGGGCACAGCACGCGCCGCACCCGCGCTGCGTATCTGTATGATCAGTCGAAAGACATTGCGAACGTTGCCAAGCTGCTTGGTCATTCGAGCGTTGCGAACGCGATGCATTACCTCAACATCGGCAACGACGACGCCCTGGCTCTGGCACGGCGCTACGAAATGTAGTCGCCATCCGTCGGACCAACGCAGCACGAGGCGGTTGCGAGGTTCACGACGGCAAACACCACGGGCGGCAACGTCGTCGCCCTGACACTCGCGGCCAGCCGCCCACACGTCTCCGCCCGCGCCGACAAGATCGAGACCGAACGCAAAACGTTCGGTCTTTTTCGTTTGCGCTGAAACTTCACAGAAGCTCTGAGAAGCGCGCACGCTGGCAGTTAGATGCCGCATCCAATCACACACGCGACCGCGCCGGGGGCACGCACGATCACGCACGCCGCTTAGGCGCGTGCCATCTTTCACTTCAAAAGGATTTTGACCGGGCTAGGGGACCCATGGGCACCCCGGGATTGGGGCTGCAACTCGGCGCCCCTAGTGTGGGGCGCATGAAAATTTATTCGATGCGGCTAGCGCCTCAAATCAGCTTCCGCGTCGCCCTAGCGGGTGAATTTTCGTGCCACCGGTGCGATTGTCCGTTAGCTGTTAGTATCTCGCGTGACCTGTGGAAAAGACGAGATAGTCCTGTGCATAGGTGGATTTGGCAGCCTTCAAACGGGGCGTGATTGCAGGCGTTCAATCCCTCTCCGCAAGATTCCCCCGGCTTCCACAGGGCTTGGTGTGGGAATCGGGGATTGCTGGGATAAGTTGGGGCCGGAGGCTGCGCCAACGTCGACGACTCACGTAGACATTCGAGGGCCAGGGAACATCGGAGGATTTCCATGTCCAGGCGACGTTTCGTCGACCCGTCGCAACGATCAATCTTCGATGTCATCGCTTCGCCCGAGGTGTCACCGAAGACGAAGAACGAGGCTGCGTCCAAACCGAGGCCGGACCCCCCGCCGTCATCACCCGATCCGGCTCCGGTGCAACCGAGCGGTCCGGCGCCGAGGTACGCTGTCTACCGGCCTCGTCGCCTGCTTTGGACGACTGTGTTCGGCACCATACTCGCCGCCTTCAGGATCATCCCGCAGCCGGAACAGCCGACCGCATCTTACAACCTCGGCGTTTTCGTTATCGGCCTCGTGGTCGGCATGGCGCTGATCATCCCCTTCATGCTCATACCGTGGACGAAAGGCCGGTGCGTTTTCCGGTGGTTCGAGTCACGGCGTGCTGCCCAGACCGTACAGACTGCTTTCGTTGTTATCCCGTTGATTTTCGCAAGCGCCCTCGGCCTCTATGCATATGATGTCGCCGGAGATGACATCTTGCGGACCTACCGCGAGACGACGACGCGACTTGAGGATGAGGCCGTCAAGCGTGACTGGGAGAAGAAGACGAGGACCGTTCCCTCGCAGAGTCCGGGAAGTTAGACGACAACTTGCGGCCAAATTTGCTTTCAACTGAATTTTTCAGCCAACGGCTTGCCCTTCGTGCCAGTTTTGACAGGCTGTAGTCTGATTTTCTGCCAACTCCTGATTGGATATTCGCCATGCAATTTCGCAAAGTTCCCTGGAAGCGGAACTACGCCAAAGTTCCGCCGCTCATCCAGCAACGGCTAAAGGAAATTAAGTCCTCATTGATCGAGGTGGCTCAGACTAAGCTCATCCCGTTGTCCGACATCGCGAGGGGCCTCTACAAACACGTCGGGCTTGTTGTCGAAGGTGACAGAGTTGTTGCCCAAGCCGCCCGCGTGCCGCCGGAGAACTCGGGCAAATGGTCGTTCCGCAATGTGGAGGGCTGGGAGCGGAAGCGGCGTGATCTTCCTATGATCACGAAAACCTATACGTGGGAGACGCCGAACTTCGGTGACGCCTCGACGTACGGCACGCACATGCACAGCCAAGACCGCGAAGTATATCAAGTCGAGTTCGACGAACCGCGCGCCCACGAGGTCAAAGCAGAGATACTAAAAGAGGCAAGTGGCGAACCGTCATCGGTGCTGGTCAAATTCTCGCTGACCAGTTTGTTCGACATTGAAGACGATGAATTTCAGAAGGAGTTCTTATGGGCCATTAATGTGCTCCAGGAAAACACTGGCGTGACCGGCGTCTTTGCGTCGGACGCGACCAAGGAAGATTATATCGGCACTATTGAGCTAAATTGGGAGGTGTTTCCGCCGGGCACAGCCGATGAGATCATAAGCGCGTTCCGAAAAAAGCGGCGCGGTCGTGCGACGAAAGCTGACTCGGTGATGGAGGAGCGCCTTAAATTGTTCGCCTCCCTGAAGCCCACGGCTTACATGTCTGGCGCAGGGAAGTTCTCGGCTTACGTCGGAGCGCAGTCCTCTAATGATCTTGTGGTCTTCGAGACCGTCCGATACGGCAACGCCCTTTATGTGCTGTACGACACATGGCGCGAAGTTTCGAAACGCTCACGGATCGATCTGCTCCGCGGCACCAGTGAGCGCTTCGACAGATTCCCCCACAGCGAGGGATGGGAAGACCGCTTTCTCGAACACATAGCACTTGAGCAAGACAAGCGGAAGAAGCCCAAACGATGAGGGAACGAGGAGCGGTACTGTCCGACCCCTAAATGTGCCCAATAGATTGGGTACAAAATTGGGTACATTGGGTCACTATGACAAAGAAAACCCAATAAAATCAATGGCTGGGGGACTAGGATTCGAACCTAGACAGGCAGAGTCAGAGTCTGCAGTCCTACCATTAGACGATCCCCCAAAGCCGGGATCGCGGTGCGCCGTCGAGCTTTAGCCTTTCTGGTCAGACGTTCCCGTCTGCCGTGCCGGCCTCATGCGGCGCGCCGAGGGAGGCCGTATAACAGCTACCTTGCCTCTGCGCAAGAACGGCCGGGATCGGGCAAACGGGAGGCTTATCGTCCGGGGCGCGCCGGCTCCGGCGGCGAGCTACGCGGGGCGCCCGGCAGGGGTGCCAGCGGCGGCAGCAACTCGGGGCGATACTCGAAGTGCATGGTGTCGTAGTGATACCAGCGTCCGCCCCAGATGAAGCCGTGACGCTCGAAGATGCGCACGATCTCCAGCGGGATGCGATTGCGATAGGAGACCTTGCCGGCCGCTGCGCCGGGTGCCCATCGCCAGTAGTCGGATGAGGACACCGCGATGTCGATGGCGATGCCGTAGCCGTGCGCGGATGCGCGGTCGGTGCCGGCGATGGTGCGGCAATTGTAGGTTCCGCCCGCGGGAGCGAGGAATTTGTCGAAGGACGCCGCGAGGTCGTCGAGCTCGCGGGACACCGCCTCTAGGCGTTGTGCGACACCGTTGACGGCGGTGACCTCGAGGCGCTGACGGGCTTTCCTCGGGAGCCAGACGATCGTGGTGAGGTTTCGCTTCACCTCGCCCTTGCGGCAGTCGCCGTACATCTTGTCGAAGAAATGAGCGTTGCGGGCGCGTCCGGGATCGGTGTCGGGTGCGGGCACGGCTTCACCGGCGCCGGCCGGGTAGGGGATGCGGAGCGTGTCCTCGATGTCGGGATCCGCGAGCCAAGCGGCAAAGGGTTTGATGCTCTTCCCGTCGTCGAGCGGCATGCGCGTGCCATCGCGCCAGACGAGGTCGTTGCTATCGATGCGCTCAATGAAGTCCGGATAGGCAGACACAATGTTCCCGATCGGCGCGTCGATCGAAGCCTTTGGTGTGTCGTCCGCGCTGGCAGGGAAGCAAGCTGCGCACATGATGACGGCCGCGTAGAGGCTGCTTAGCGGTCGTGCGCGCCGGGAGCGACGGTTCGTAGGCACGCGGTCGGTGTGGTGATCCGGTTTGGACAAGCTTGGCCTTTCCTATGCGCGACGGGGTCAGCCGCCAACGGAGAATAGCCCACGATCCCGGATCAGCTTGGCGACGTCCGCCGCGCCTTCCTTCGTCAGATGTGTTTTGTCGAACTGCAGCGGCAATCCGTTTTCGCTTACGGTCCTGCATTCATACGTGGGACCGCAAAGGAGGTCGATCACCGAAATGTATCGCACATCCTTGCCGAGCAAGGCGTCGGCAAAGGCCTTATCGACGTCGCGTGGTCCGAGGTCGCGCGATTGACGAACAATCTCATCATTGTTCTGTCGGTTCGCGCGCGCCAGAAGGCGGGGCAGATCCTCGTCGTATCCCGCAATCGGTCCGA
>JAFKKW010000502.1 GCA_017304275.1 Hyphomicrobiales bacterium
ATCCTGGAGCGGAATTATAAGCCGGTGCTCCAGGCTCTTCACCCCACCCGGCGCCTTTCGGCGCCACCCTCCCCGTCAAGGGGAGGGCAAGAGAAGCGGCAGCACCGCCATGGCGCTAGCGCGCGCGAAACCAATAGCCAAGGACGGCCCACACCAACCCGAAGACGAATCCCAAGGTCAGGAGGAACGCCTCGCCGCCGATGGCGTGGACGGAAAATACGCCGATCTGGGCGCCGATCCAGTAGAGCAGGAACCCGACGAGAGCCGCCGCGAAGGCTGCCACCGGCAGTTTCTGCCACTGGTCCGCGTTGCGGCCCATGAGGAATGCAACCACGATCACGCCGGGGTTGAGGGCCGCCAGAAACACCAGCGTCATCGGGTCGAAGGAGTTGATCGGGATCATTCCCGCCGCCCGCCGCTGCTCGCTTCCTGCTGGCGCAGCTTCTCTTCCTCGTATTGTACGAACCAGCCGATCATGTTGCGCCACTGGGCGCCGACCATGTCGATCATCTCGGCCGGCAGGCCGCGCTGGCGCGCCTGGAACTTCACCTTGTCGATGACCTCGTTGATGCGCCAGGGCACGCTCGCCTCGGCCGGGTTCTTCTTGAGCTGCCAGGCCCGCTCCACATAGCCAAAGCGCTCGGCGATGAGATCGACCAAGGCCGCATCGATGCGGTCGATTTCGGCTCGGACCTGGCTCATGTCCGCGCACTCCCAGGGACGCTTCGGGTCCATCACTTGCCTCCGGACTTTTTCTTGGCCACGGCCGGCGCGCCGGCGTCGGTCGCCCACCATCGCTCGGGAACCGTGAAGCGGCCTGCCGCCTCCTCGATGGCTTGCGCGGCGCGGAACAGCGTCGCCTCGTCGAACGGCTTGCCGATGAGCTGCAGTCCGAGGGGCGTGCCTTCCGACGACAGACCGGCCGGCACCGAGATGCCGGGCAGGCCCGCCATGTTCACCGTAACGGTGAAGATGTCCTCGAGATACATGGCCAGCGGATCGCCGGACTTCTCACCAAAAGCAAAGGCGGGCGACGGCGTGGTCGGCGTCAATACGACATCGACCTTGCTCCAGGCGTCGTCGAAATCGCGCTTGATCAAGGTGCGGATCTTCTGCGCCTTGAGATAGTAGGCGTCGTAGTAGCCGGCCGAGAGCACGTAGGTGCCGATCAAGATGCGCCGGCGCACTTCCTTGCCGAAGCCCGCGGCGCGCGTGTTCTCGTAGGTGTCGATCACGTCCTTGCCCGGCACCCGCAGGCCGTAGCGCACGCCGTCGTAACGCGCGAGGTTCGAGGACGCCTCGGCGGGGGCGACGATGTAATAGGCGGGTAGCGCGTACTTGGTGTGCGGCAGGCTGATCTCGTGGATGGTGGCGCCGGCGGCCTTCAGCCACTCGATGCCTCTGGTCCAGAGGGCGTCGATCTCTTTCGACATGCCTTCAACGCGGTATTCCTTCGGCACGCCGACGCGCAGACCCTTGATGCCCTGTGCGAGGGCGGCCTCGTAGTCGGGCACGGGCGCGTTGACGGAGGTGGTATCCTTCGGATCGACGCCCGCCATGGTGCCGAGCATGATCGCGGCGTCGCGCACCGTCTTGGCGATGGGTCCCGCCTGGTCGAGCGAGGACGCAAACGCCACGATGCCCCAGCGCGAGCAACGTCCGTAGGTCGGCTTGATGCCGACGGTGCCGGTGAGGGCTGCCGGCTGGCGGATGGAGCCGCCGGTATCGGTCGCGGTTGCGGCGAGACAGATGCCGGCCGCGACAGCAGCCGACGAGCCGCCCGAGGAGCCGCCCGGCACGAGCTTGTCGGTTTTGCCGGTGCGGCGCCAAGGCGAGATCACCGGGCCGAAGGCGCTGGTCTCGTTGGACGAGCCCATGGCGAACTCGTCGTTGTTGAGCTTGCCCAGCATGACGGCGCCGGCGTTCCAGAGATTGGCGCCGACGGTCGACTCGTAGGTCGGCTTGAAGTCGTCGAGAATCTTGGAGCAGGCGGTGGTGCGAATGCCGACCGTGCAGAAGAGATCCTTGTTGCCGAGCGGAAGGCCCTCGAGCGGGCGCGCCTCTCCCTTGGCAAGCCGCGCATCGCTCGCCTTGGCCTGGGCAAGAGCATGCTCCGGCGTCGTCAGCACATAGGCGTTGATGGCCGGGTTCGCCGCCTCGATCGCCGCGATATGGGCTTCGGTGAGCTCGGTCGCCGAGAAGCTCTTCTTTTTCAGCCCATCGCGCGCTTCAGCCAGCGTCAGGCGCGTCAGATCACTCACTTCCCGTCATCCTTCCCGGCATCGCAGCGCGTGTAAATCTCAGGACCATCCTGGTCGTCGGCCTCGTGCACCTCAAAAGCGTCCGCGTCTCCGTCCTTGACGAACACGTAGGTCGCCGGTGTCATCGCCATTCCTTCCGAGCAGATCATCAGCGCGAGCCACGATCGTCCCGGCTCATGCTCGAAGATCTTCGTGAACTCGCACCCGTGCTCCCATCCCTTGAAGCCGTCGGCATCGAGCAGCTCGGGTACGGTGCCGACGTTCTTCGGCCCGCCGGCCTCGAGCAAACGCTGCTTCGTGCACTGCTCGGCGGTGGCGTACCGACCGGCCAGGAATGTTGCACGCTCCTTGGCGGAAGCGGCCGAGGCGGCCACCAAGGCAAGGGCGATCAGGACCAAGCGCATCGGATCTCCTCAGGCGGCGCTCATATCGAGCGCGCCCGCTCGGCTTCGGCGCGCGCCTTGTTGATGTGATAGCTGCGGCGCGAATAAAAGAGACTCACCAGACCAAACACGATCGAGAGGGGAGCATTCACCTGCTCGGCGAGCTCGCGGGCCCGCAGCAGATAGGCCGGTGTGTCGCTCACGGCTTGCGGCGACAGAGAGCGCGCGCCCGCGCTTCCCTCCTCGCGCGGCACGGCGAGAACGAGCGCGCCGGTTGCGATCAGCGCCACGGCAAGCAATGCGAATATCTTGGACATCTCGAGCCTCCGCTCCGTTCGCCCTGCGAATTTACTCCACTACCTTCGGCACGACAAAATAGTGATCATCCACCATCGGCGCGTTCTTCACGATGTCGTCGGCAATCTCGCCATCGGTGACCTTGTCCTCGCGCTTCTTCAGCTTCTGCGCCACCACGCGCGTCATCGGCTCGACGTTCGCCGTGTCGACCTCTTCCAACTGCTCGACCCAGTTCAGGATTTGAGACAGCTCGGATTCGAGGCTGCTCGCCTCCTCGTCCGTGATCTTGATGCGTGCCAGGCGCGCGATGCGCCGCACGGTTTTCTCGTCAACCTGCATGGGTCCTGCTCGGAACAAAGTGAGACAGCGGCCGGGGCGCCGCCCGTGTTCCTCATAGCGGGCTCGCCAAAGCCATGCAACATCGCCACGTTTCCGGGCTGTTGCCGCGGGCGGCCACGGATCGGCCAACCGGGTTCCGACCCAAGTCAGTGCCGTTTGCGGTACTGGGACAGGAAGGGACCCAGGACGTCCGAGAAATCATCGGTCCACGGCTTGAGCTTGGGCTCGGGCAGGTTGCGGGCTCCGGGAATGATCCGGAACCGGTCGATGGCCTGCCAGCTCTTGCCGAAGACGACCACGGTCGAGCTCGTGACGTTGTAGCCGTCGTCCTCGGACTGATCCTCGATGGTCAGCGCGTGCAGTCCGTCGACGGTGGGGATGGTCGCGGCCAGGACCTGCTCGAGATCCAGGTACCGGTTGGAGATGTGCAGCACGACCGCGCCCTCGGGCTTGATCTTCGCCGCATAGAGGCGCAGCGCCTCGGCGGTCAGCAGGTGGACGGGAATGGCGTCCGACGAGAAGGCATCGACGATCAAAAGATCGTAGAGCCCGTCCGACTCATTGGTGAGCGTCAGACGCGCGTCGCCGAGCACGATGTGCGCATCCGGCTGACAGTTGGCGAGGAACGTGAACTTCCTCGAGTTGGCGATCGACACGACGACCGGATCGATCTCGAAGAAACGCCAGTTCTCGCCGGCCGACGAATGACAGGCGAGCGAGCCGGCGCCGAGCCCGACGACGCCGAAGCTCGGCTCGGCGCGGGCGGCCGCGGCCATCATGCTGGTCAGGCGCACGGCGGACGCCATGGGGCCGTAGGCGTGATAGTAGGTGACGGGCTGGATATCGGCGATGGGCTTGCCGCGCTTGTCGCGGATGCGCTGCGCGCCGTGCAACGTCGTGCCGTGCTGGAGCACGTTGAACTGGCCGTCTCCGGACTGGATCACGCGGTAGACGCCGAAGTAGCTGCGCTGCGCGTTGCCCCTGTGCACGCCCGACGGCAAGATCACCACCGCCATGTAGAGCGCCATCGCCGCGATGAGCATATGCGGCGGGTGACGCCAGGCGGCGAAGGCCGCAAGGGCAAACACGGCGGCGATGCCGGCGGTCGAGCCCCAGCCGTGGAAGTCGATCTGATAGGTTGAGGCGAGCGACGGTCCCCAGTGGATCAGCGCCGCGGCTCCGGCCGTCAGCGCCACGAGCAGCGCGAGCGATCTCAGGCTTTCGCCGCGCAGATCGAACGCGCCGGGGCGGCAGGCGAAGCTCAGCGCGAGCAGCAGCGGGTACTCGAAGACCTCGGCGAAGATCTGGGGTGCGATCAGCGCCGCGAAGATGCCGCCCAGAACGCCGCCGACCGACATCCACAGATAGAACTCGGTCAGGTGGCGCGCGCCAGGACGCTGCTCATAGAGCGTCCGGTGGGCGACGAGCGTCGCCGTGACAAATGCGGCGATGCCGAAGCCCGCTGCGTAGAACCAGGTTTCCTTCTCCGTCTGCGCGAGTTGCAGAAGCGCCAGAATGACGGCCACCGCGTGCAGCGTGAGCAGGACGGGGCGCGGAATGAGCGCGCGCTCGCGGAACACGACGACGAACGTGGCAAGATAAAGGGCGAGCGGGATCACCCAGATAAGTGGCGCGGATGCGACGTCCGTCGCCACGTGGGTCGTGAAGGCGGTCAGCAATGCCGATGGGACGAAGGCGAGCCCCACCCATCCGGCCCGCGCGCGCCAGTCGGGCTCCGGCCGGCCGGACAATTCGCCGGC
>JAFKKW010000503.1:0-741 GCA_017304275.1 Hyphomicrobiales bacterium
GCAACCACGACGCCGCCGGCGGCCGCGCCGACGCAGCCGAGTGCGAATACCGTCTGCCCGACCTGACCCCACCAGGCGAAGTTTCGTGAGTCCAGCGAGCCCTTGGTCTTCAGCTCCTCGATGGCGGCGAGTGCGTCCTTGCGGATCTTGCCGGTCTCGAAGGTCTCGGCCGCTTCGATGACCTCGCGCAGCGGTTTTCTCACCTTGGCGGGCTGCGTGTTCATCTCTTCTGAGAGGATGTCGAGCAGGTCCTTCTCGCGCGAGGCGTTGGTGGCCAGAGTCCACTTGACCATGGAGCCGATGGTCAGCTTCTCGACGTTGTTCTTGTCTTCGGCCATCGCGAGCGCGCCGACGATGCGCTGGATCGGCTCGCGGTAGCCGGTGGCGTCGTAGTAGCCCCAGAGGGCGTCGATGACGTAGGCGCCGTCGTCGACCGGCATCTCGGCCAGCGTCTTGCCATCGCCGTAAAGGTACTTGCGGATCAGCACCATGCGCGCGGGCATGCGCTCGATGAACTTGGTCAGCAGGCCCTTCCAATCGGGCAGGCCCGAATAGGCGATGGCGCGGATGAGCACCACCTGATCCTCCGGCGGCATGGGGAAGATGCGCGAGACCAGCAGCTCGGCGCGGTCCGGGTTGGCGCCGAGCACGCCGGCGATGAAGCCGATGTAGACGCCGGCGTTGTCCAACTCGTGGAACAGGCCGAGGTTACCCATGGCGCGCACGACCTCGGGCAGGCGG
>JAFKKW010000503.1:748-6833 GCA_017304275.1 Hyphomicrobiales bacterium
GGACCGCCAAAAGAAGTGCCATCAGAATGCGCATGGCCGTCACCAGTGGACGCGCCTTTCCTCAGTCGTTTCGCGTGCCTGCAAGGTATTTCGCAGCCAAGGGCCGCGATGTCCTGGGCGGTTTTGTGGCGGAGGAGCGGGACACGTCGTAGCCGGCGCTTGACGGGGGGCGGGCAGACGCCAATGTTCCGGCCATGCCCACTCCCGACGACAAGACCGACGGCGCCCTCGCCCCCGAGACGGCGAGCAGTGCCAGCGAACACCGTCCGCCCCCGACCGGGCCGGACGGCATCGCCGGCTATCTCAAGACCTTAACCCCCGGCCCTGGCGTCTATCGCATGCTCGATGCGGCCGGCGACGTCATCTATGTGGGCAAGGCGCGTAACCTGAAAGCGCGCGTGCAGAGCTACACCCGGCTGGCGGGGCTTCCGAACCGTACCTTGCGCATGATCCAGGCGACGGCGGCCATGGAGTTCGTGACGGTGCGCACGGAGGCCGAGGCGCTGCTGCTCGAAGCGAACCTCATCAAGCGCTTCCGGCCGCGCTTCAACGTGACGCTGCGCGATGACAAGTCGTTTCCCTACATTCTGATCCGGCGTGATCAGGGGGCGCCGCAGATCCTCAAGCATCGCGGCGCACGGACGATCAAGGGCGAGTACTTCGGGCCGTTCGCATCGGCGGGGGCAGTGAACCGCACCATCAACATGCTGGAGCGGGCGTTCCTCCTGCGCTCCTGCTCGGATAGCGTGTTCGAGAGCCGGACACGGCCGTGCCTGCTGCATCAGATCAAGCGCTGCGCGGCGCCGTGCACGGGCGAGATCAGCCTCGAGGATTACGGTGTGCTGGTCGAGGAGGCGATCCGCTTCCTGCGCGGCGAGAGCCAGTCGGTGCGCGAAATGTACCAGCGGCTGATGGAGGACGCGGCCGAGAAGCTCGAGTTCGAGCGCGCCGCGATGCTGCGCAACCGGCTCTGGGCGCTCGCCCACGTCACCGCCGAGCAGGCGATCAATCCCGAAGGCGTCGAGGAAGCAGACGTGTTCGCCGCGTTCCAGGAAGGCGGGCAGACCTGCATCCAGGTGTTCTTCTTCCGCGTCGGGCAGAACTGGGGCAACCGCGCCTACTACCCGAAGGCGGACCGGTCGCTGCCGGTGGAGGAGGTGCTCGATAGCTTCGTCGCGCAGTTCTACGACGACAAGCCGGTGCCGCGGCTGATCCTGCTCTCGCACGACATCGCCAACCGGGCGCTGCTCGAGGAAGCGCTGTGCATCAAGGCGGACCGGAAGATCGAGATCCGGGTGCCGCAACGTGGCATCAAATCGGGTATCGTCGATCATGCGCTGACCAACGCGCGCGAGGCGCTGGGGCGCAAGCTTGCGGAATCGTCGTCGCAGAAGACCTTGCTTGCGGCGCTCGGCGAGCGGTTCGGGCTCGCGCGCGCGCCGCGCCGGGTCGACGTGTTCGATAACAGCCACATCATGGGCACGAATGCGGTCGGGGCGATGATCGTCGCGGGGCCGGAGGGATTCGCCAAGAGCGCCTACCGCAAGTTCAACATCCGCTCGGAGCAGCTCACGCCGGGCGACGACTACGGCATGATGCGCGAGGTGCTCTCGCGGCGCTTCCGGCGACTTGCCGAGAGCGAGGCGGAGGCGCCGGTCGCGTCGGACGCCGAGGCACTGTGGGATCATGTGGCGGCCGATGCCGATCCGCCGCCGGAGGAAGACGAGGCGCCCTCGATCGGGGAGGTGCTTCCGGATCGGCCCGACCTCGTGCTGGTGGACGGCGGCGCGGGTCAGCTCACGGTCGCGCGCGAGGTGCTGGCGGAACTCGGGCTGGCCGACATCCCTGTCGTCGGCGTGGCGAAGGGGCCGGACCGCGATGCGGGGCGCGAGCACTTCCATATTCCGGATCGGCCGTTCTTCATGCTCGAGCCGCGCGACCCGGTGCTCTATTTCGTGCAGCGGCTGCGGGACGAGGCGCATCGTTTCGCCATCGGCACGCATCGCGCCAAACGGGCGAAGGCGCTCGGCGCCAACCCGCTGGACGAGATCGCCGGCATCGGGCCGACGCGCAAGCGCGCGTTGCTCAAGCATTTCGGAAGCGCGAAGGCGGTCTCGCGCGCGGGGGTCGATGACCTCCTGGCGGTGAGCGGCATCTCCGCCGAGATGGCGCGAAAGATTTATGACTTCTTTCACGAGCGGCGCGCCTGAGCCGGTTCGATTCAGGACTTGTTCAGACCTCGCTCCGGACAGCTTGTGGTCCGATCATTTGTCGCGGCTTTATTAGGCAGCAAAGCTACTTCGGTTGCTTTTCTCAAATCCTTTCTCAACCAATCGACGGCCATAGTCGACGCGGCGATGCGGCCAATCGACCTCTGTCCGGCGGCGGTCCCTGCGTCGCCCAGGTGAGATGCATGCTCATCTCAAACGAGGGAATTAAGGAACTCCGTTATGCGTGCGAGCGAGGTTGTGTCAGGTCGCGGCGTGTCGAACGCGGCAACGTTGGATCGCGTGCCTGCGTCCGAAAGGTCCCCACGCGCCGCCAAGGCCCGGGTCTCGGCCAAGCCGAAAAAAGAGCGGGCGCCCGCACGCGCCAAGGTGCGTGCGCAGGAGCCTGCGGTGGGGTCGCTGCCGGTGCTCTACATGCTGTCGCCGCAAAGGTTCATGAGCCCGTTCGACTGCAACATGGCCGTCGATTCCGGCTACAAGGTCGTGCTTCCGTACGATGGTGTCGGCGTCGCCGATGTCGGTGCGTTGGTGCAGGATGCCATTTTCTCGCGGCCGCCCAAGGCCAGGACGGGCGTGTTCATCGGCGGCAAGGATATCACGCTCGCGCTCGACATGATGACGGCGGCGCGGTCCGCCATGGTGCCTCCGTTCGAGATCTCCGTGTTCGCCGACCCGGGCGGCTCGTTCACGACCGCCGCGGCGATGGTGGCCTGCGTCGAGCGCGTGCTGAAGCGCAGCGTGAAACGCGGTCTCAAGGGATTGCGCGTGTCGGTGTTCGGCGCGTCGGGCGTGGTCGGATTTGCGTCCGCGGTGATTGCGGCGCGCGAGGGTGCGCGGGTGCGCATCGTCGCGCATGATGCGATCGAGCCGCTGGTGGCGCTGGCCGCTTTCGCCAAGGAGCGCTTTGCGGTGACGCTCGAGCCGGTCGCGGGTCAGACCGAGACGCTCAAGGCCAAGCTTCTCGACGTGTCGGACGTGGTGCTCACCGCGGGTCCGGCCGGTGTCAACATTCTGCCGCGCCGGCTTATCGCCCGGGCCGCTGGCCTGCTGGTTGCGGCGGACGTCAACGCCGTCGCGCCGTACGGGATCGAGGGGATCGATCTTTTCATGAACGGGGTGCCGCTTCCCGGATGCAGCACGCTCGGGATCGGCGCGCTCGCCATCGGCGACGTGAAGTACAAGACGCAGGCCGGGCTGTTCCGCCGTATGCTGACGGAAGACACGCCGCTCGACCTGGACTTCCGCGACGCGTTCGCGCTGGCGCGCGAGATCGTCTCGGCACCTGCCCGTCCGGCGAAGCGGGGCAAACGGACGTCGGCCTGAACCGCGCCGGCCACAAACGAAAAGAGCGGAGCAGGAGCCTTTCGGCTCCAGCTCCGCTCCGCTTGCGCTCGACTTCCAGATACGCGGCTACACTTCGAGCGCTGCCGACGAGCAGCCGGCGACGCAATACATAGGTCGGCTGCTTGACGCTTCCGCGACGACAACGTGTCGGCGGGGATTTTCTTCCTAATGCCCCATAATTTGCCTGTGGACAAGCCAGTTCCGCATTTCGGGTCACGTGGTTGACGGCGCGACCTGCAGCTACCGCTTAGCCTTGGCCCGGTACCCCATTGACTGCCGTAAGCGGCAATGGTGTTAGCTAGGGGCCATGGATCCGCCCATTCCCGCCCGGCGACATGCGATCAATCTGCCGAACGTGCTCACGTACGCGCGGATCGCGGCCGTTCCGGCGCTGGTTGCCTGCCTCATGCTCGTCGAGGGCGATGCCGGCCGGTGGGCCGCGTTCTGGCTGTTCGTGGCGGCGGCCATTACCGATTGGCTCGACGGCTATCTGGCGCGCCGGCTCGAGCAGCAGTCCACGCTCGGGCGCATGCTCGATCCGATCGCCGACAAGCTGATCGTGGGTGCCGCGTTGATCATGCTGGTGCATGACCGGACCATCGACGGGATCTCGATCTGGGCGGCGATCATCATCCTGTGCCGGGAGATCCTGGTGTCAGGGCTGCGGGAGTTCCTGGCCGAGCTCAAGGTAACGGTGCATGTGACCGCGCTTGCGAAGTGGAAAACGGCGGCGCAGATGGTGGCGCTCGCGGTGCTGATCGCGGGGCCGGCGGGCGACCGCATCGTGCCCGGCATCACGATGGCCGGAATCGGGCTTCTTTGGCTGGCGGCGGTGCTTACGCTCTGGACCGGCTATGACTATCTCAAGGCTGGTGTCCGCCATGCCATGGAAGGATGAACGCCGTGTCGAGTGTGACGACGAAGGATAAGGCGGTCCAGGCGACCGCGACGGCAGGGCAGCGGCTTACGCTGCGGTATTTCGCCTGGGTGCGCGAGAAGGTGGGCCGGGCGGAGGAGGTTGTGGACGTGCCCGGCGATGTCGCGACGATCGGCGATCTCGTGGGCTGGCTCGTTGCGCGCGGGCCCGAGTACGAGGCTGCCTTTGCACGGCCGGGCGTCGTTCGGGCCGCGCTCGATCATGTGCACGTGAAGCCCGGCGCCTCGCTCGCGGGGGCGCGCGAGATCGCGTTCTTTCCGCCCGTCACGGGTGGATGACCGGAGACGCCGATGGCCGTTCGGGTTCAGCGAGAGGTGTTCGATGCGGCCGCGGAAGTGCAGGCGCTGGTCGGCGGCCGTACGGATGTGGGTAGCGTCGTCACGTTCACCGGGCTCGTCCGCGGCGATGCCGGTGGGCGGGCGCTTCGCTCGCTGACGCTCGAGCACTATCCGGATATGACCGAGGCGGAGCTGCTTCGGATCGAGGCGGAGGCGCGCGAACGTTTCGGACTCGCGGGCTCTCTCGTCTCGCCGCACCGACAGGCGGCGTTCGATGCGGCCGCGTTCCTGATGGACTATCTCAAATCCCGGGCGCCGTTCTGGAAAAAAGAGGCGTTCGAGGACGGCACGGAAACCTGGGTCGATGCCAGGGAAACGGATGCGGCGGCACTGGGCCGGTGGGGCGTGCCGGTAACACAAAAATAACCATCCGCCGCTTTTCAACGCTTTCGAATATGCTGTTGATATCGCTCGAACATGCTTTACAGTCCGCTTCGTTCGTGGCGGGGCGTTAGGGGATCATTAACCTTTACCGCTCCATAACATTGCCCGATGGCGTCCCGCAAAACGCCATCATCTGCGGTTACTTAATGACCGTCCCGCCACAGGACAGTGTTGCGTAGACGGGGGTCACACAACGATGACGATTGGCTATTTGCGGCGCTTTGCGCTGCAACTTACCTGTGCGCTCTGCGCACTTGCTCCGCCGCTTGCCGCGATGGCAGCGGGCAGTTCCGCTACGCCAGTCCCCCCTACGCCCGTTTCCAAAAAGACACCTGCTGCCGATAAGGCCAAGACCGCGCCCGCCAAGGCGACGGGATCGATCGCTGCGGCGGCAAAGGCCAAGGCTCCCGCCGCTCCGTCCGCAACGCTTGGCGGCGACGTCACCCACACCCGGTTTCTGATCGGTCTCCCAAAGGAGGTCGAGTACCGCGTGTTCTCGCTTTCGAACCCCAACCGCGTGATCGTCGACATCTCCGAGACCGCTCTCCAGCTTCCCCCGCAGCCGGAAGAGAACATCGCCGTCGGCCTCGTGCGGTCGTTTCATGCCGGGCGCTCGGCGCCGGGCAAGTCGCGGGTCGTGATCGAGGTTATCCGGCCGGTGGTGGTCGAAGGCGCCAACATCGTCGCGTCCGACGACGGAAAGGGCCACCGCCTCGCGCTCGATATCGTGCCGGTGACGCACGCCAGCGGCGCGGCGAAGAAGGCGCTCAACACGGCCACGCTTTCCTCGCTCGGCGCCGTCGATGTGCAGCCCCCGCTGCCGATGCCCGCGCCGCGCCCCGACGAACTGGCCG
>JAFKKW010000504.1 GCA_017304275.1 Hyphomicrobiales bacterium
GCGTTCTCAGCAAAGGCGATGGCCTCCGAGAGGCCCTGTAGCAATCCTGCGATGGCGATCTGGTTGACCATCTTGGCGAGCTGGCCGGAGCCCGCAGGTCCCATGAGGCGCACCGCCTTGGCGAACGACCGGATCACGGGCTCGGCAGTCTCGAATGCCTGCTGCTCGCCGCCACACATGACGGTGAGCTGGCCGGCCTCGGCGCCAGCCTGGCCGCCCGATACGGGGGCGTCGATGAAGGAGAGCCCGCGTGCGGCTGCTTCGGCGGCCAGCTCGCGGGCGACGTCGGCCGAGGCCGTGGTGTGATCGATGAAGATCGCGCCCTCGCGCATGGCCGCGAACGCGCCATCGGGGCCGACAGTCACCTGACGCAGGTCGTCGTCGTTGCCGACGCAGCAGAAGACGAAATCCGCTCCGTCGGCTACCGATCCCGGCGTTGGCTTGGCGGCGCCCGCGCCGTAGGCTTTAACCCACGCCTCTGCCTTGGCCGCGGTGCGGTTGTAGACGGAGAGATCGTGGCCGCCCTTGGTTAGTAAGTGTCCGGCCATGGGATAGCCCATGACCCCCAGACCGATCCATGCAACCTTTGCCATCGTTCAACCCTGTCTTTCGTCCGGCGGCCGTTGTATCGAATTCCCGCCCAAGCTCAAACCCCGAAGGGTACGGCGGGCCTTCGAGGCAATCATGACGAAAAGCAGCACAGTCTCCGACACCGCGGTGACGTTCGACGACGTGAAGCGCGCGGCAGAGGTCATTGCCGGCGCGGTGGTGCGCACGCCCTGCGACCGCAGCATGACGCTCGGTCACGATCTCGGCGCGGAGATCTGGCTCAAATTCGAGAACCTGCAGTTCACGGGCGCATACAAGGAGCGCGGGGCGCTGAACCGGCTGTCGGCGCTGACGCCGGCCGAACGCAAGCGCGGCGTGATCGCCATGTCGGCCGGCAATCATGCGCAGGGCGTTTCCTACCACGCGGGCCGGCTCGGTATTCCGGCGACGATCGTGATGCCCGAGGGTACGCCCGCCGTGAAAGCGGAAAACACAAAGCGCTGGGGCGCGCATGTGATCCTCGAAGGCAAGACGCTGGAGGATGCGGCGCGGTTCGCGCGTGCCTACGGCGAGGAGCACGGTCTCGTGTTCGTGCATCCGTTCAACGATCCGCTGGTGATTGCGGGGCAGGGGACCGTCGCGCTCGAGATGCTGGCGCAGGCGCCTGACATCGATACGCTGATCGTGCCGGTCGGCGGCGGCGGGCTCATCGCCGGCATGGCGATTGCGGCCAAGGCGATCAAGCCCGACATCGAGATCATCGGCGTCGAGGCGGCGCTTTATCCGTCGATGTACAACGTCATCAAAGGCACGCAGATGCCGGCGCGTGGCGATACGCTGGCCGAGGGCATTGCGGTTGCCGATCCCGGCACGCTCACGGCGGAGATCATCGGCCGGCTCGTGGACGACATCGTGCTCGTCAGCGAGACGGATCTCGAGCGCGCCACGTTCGCGCTGCTCATGATCGAGAAGACGGTGGTGGAAGGTGCGGGCGCGGCGGGGCTCGCGGCCGTCATGGCCAACCGCAAGCGCTGGCAGGGCCGCAAGCTCGGCCTGCCGCTGACGGGCGGCAACATCGATCCGCGGCTGCTGGCGAGCGTGCTGACGCGCGAGCTTGCGCGCGAGGGGCGGCTGTCGCGACTCACCATCGACATCCCGGACCGGCCGGGCGAGCTGGCGCGCGTGTCAGGCGTGCTCGGGCAGGCGGGCGCCAACATCATCGAAGTCTATCATCAGCGCGTTTTCACCGACCTGCCAGCGAAAGGCACGGAGCTCAACCTCGTGATCGAGACGCGAGATAAGGCGCATCTCGAAAGCGTGCTGGCGCAGCTCGAGGCGAAAGGCTACCGCGTGGTCGTCAAGGCGGCGCAGGCTGGCGGGTAGATGAGGCTGGTGCTCTGCGGATGCGTGTCTGGACCCCGACCTCCGTCGGGGTGACGTCCTCAAAGGGGCGTTCGCCCGCCTCGTCCAAACGTCATCCCGGCGCAGGCCGGGATCCAGACAGGTCAAAGATCATCACTGCGGTTCCTCCGTTATCTCGGCCTTCGCCGGGAGATTTGAGAGTGCGGTGACGAGCAGCGTCAGAGCCTCGACCAAAGCGCGCTCCCGATTGGCGGCGCGTGAGTTTGCTGGCGACTGTATTTTCGCATGATGGGTCGGCCGGTTCCGTGCGGCAGAGGCGAGATGGATCAGGCCGACGGGATTGCCGTCCTCGTCCGGTTCCGGCCCGAGGACGCCGGTGATGGCGATTGCGATGTCCGCGCCGCTCCGCGCGAGTGCGCCTGCCACCATGTGCTCGGCCACCTCGCGGCTGACGGCGGTGTGGGCCGCGATCATCGCGGCGGGGACGCCGAGCATCTCGGTCTTGCAGGCCTTTGCGTACGTTACGAAACCGCCGCGGAGGCAGTCGCCCGCGCCTGGTGTATCCGCCAGCAGTGCGGCAAGCCTGCCCGCGGTGCACGATTCCGCCGTCACGATCGAGAGGGCCTTCCGTTCGGCCTGCTTCACGACCGCTGCGGCCAGCGTGTCGAGCCTGGATGACATAGTCGCAGAACGGATTGACCCGGCTCGGCGTTCCTTCGACGCAGCAGCAAAGAGGCGGATGTCATGACGGTCGACTGGAACGCGGTGTTTGTTCCGAGCTTGGGGCTCATCGAGGTCTTCGTGCGGGGAACGATCATGTATCTTGCGCTGTTCGCCATCCTGCGCTTCATCGCGCGGCGGCAGGCGGGGCAGTTCGGTCCGGCCGATCTGCTGGTGATCGTGCTGATTGCGGATGCGGCGCAGAACGGGCTCGGCAAGGATTACGGGTCGGTCACAGAGGGCATCGCGCTCGTGCTCACGATCGTGTTCTGGGAGTACGTGATCGACTGGCTCGCGTGGCGGTTTCCCAAGTTGAGGCCGATTCTCACGGCGCCGTCGCTCAAGCTGATCGAGAACGGACGTTTTGTCGAAGGCGCTTTGCGGGCCGAGATGCTGACCCGGGACGAGCTGATGGGGCAGCTACGGGAGAAAGAGATTGAGGAGGTGAGCGAGGTGCGGCTTGCGCTGCTCGAGGGCGACGGACGCATCAGCGTGTTGAAGCGGAAGGCCCCGTAGCTCCCGCCCCTGTCATCCCTGCCGAGCGTTAGGGTAGCCGTAGCGAGAGCCGGACCTAAGGCGTTTGCGAAACGTTGCGTGCTCGGCCCTGGGTCCCGGCGCTCCGCAACGTCGCTGCCGCGACGCCGCTCCGGCCGGGATGACAGGGTGTGTGGGGATGGGCGCATTAGCGTGCTGAAGCGGAAACCATAAGTGAACCACGGTTTGCGTTTCCTGCACGCGCGGCGCGTTTCGGGGGGCCGCTCTTGTTGTGTTTGTTGCCATCCTTCGTCGTCGCGCAAGCGGAAACTGGCGTGGGTCCCGGCCTTCGCCGGGATGACGTTGAGAAGAGGCAGACGGCACCCAAACAACGAACGTCATCCCGACGTAGGTCGGGATACACACCAGCCTCCACAATTACGACGCTCGAAGGGTTTTCGCGCGACAGCGCAACCTCGGACGATCACTTTCGCGTCGTCAGGCGGTGGCCAGGAGGGCAAGCAGGTGTCGTGTTGGCGCCGTTTGCCCACCGTCATCCCGACGTAGGTCGGGATACACAGCAGCCTCCACAATTACGACGCTCGAAGGGTTTTCGCGCGCGACAGCGCAACTCGGGGCTACCGTCCTTCGCGCCACCAGGCGGCGGCGAGAAGCGCGAGCAGGGCGGCAAGTGCGAGCAGGCCGGTGAACATCGGCGTCAGCTTGACGCCCTTGGTCACGAACGCCTCGCGGTCCTTGAGACCCATCCAGCCGGACCCGGCCAGCACGCGTGCGCCCGACATCAGCGAGATGCGCGGCAGCGCCACGCTGTCGCCCGCGCTCTGCGGGTTCGTGCGAGTCCAGAACACGCCGCCGCCGGTCTGCTCGATCAGCGGGCGCAGCTTCTGGTCGGTGGCCACGACCTCGCTCATCTCGCGCGGGTCCTCGATGCCGGCGTGCGCGACGGCGGTCAGCGGGCCGGAGGTCGCCTGCGTCTCGGCCTTGTAGAGGCCGGGCAGCTTCACATGGAGCGTCGTCTTCCAGACGCCGGGACGCTCGCGCTCGAGCTTGATCTCCTGGCGATCGCCGCCGGGCGCGGAGAGCGTGACGGGGGCGACGGTGTCCTCGAGCGTGCGGCGCTCGATGGTGAGCTTCAGGCCGCGCGCGGACGCGATCAGCCGCTCCTCCTCGAGATCGGGCTCCTTCATCAGCCAGTGCGACAGGCGGCGGAGGAGATCGGTGTGCGGGCCCCCGCCGTCGTAACCGCGAGCCCAAAGCCAGGCGTGATCGGAGGTGAGAAGCGCGACGCGGCCCTTGCCCTTGCGGTCGAGCACCAGCAGCGGCTGGTTCTCCGCGCCCTGCATGACGACACGGCCGTGATCGGGGCGTACCTCGGCCTGGCGGAACCAATGGCCCCAGGTTGCGGGTGCGTTGGAGCCGGCGGCATTGGCGCCCTGCAGACCCTGCGTGACCGGGTGGCGGAAGCCTTCGTCGGTGATCTTGGCGCGGAATGGCTCCTCCAGGACGCGGCCGGTTGGTGCGGCGGGCAGGATCGGCGACAGCGGCGTGCGGTAGAGACTGGTCATGCCGGCGTAGTCATCGCCGGCCGCGACGAGCACGGCGCCGCCGTGGCCTTCCACGTAGCGGGCGATGTTGTCGTAGTAGGCAAGCTGCAGGATGCCGCGATGCTCGTAGCGGTCGAAGATGATCAGGTCGAAGTCGCGGATCTTGTCCGAGAATAGCTCCTTGGTCGGGAAGGCGATCAGCGAGAGCTGGTTGATCGGCGTGCCGTCCTGCTTCTCGGGCGGACGCAGAATGGTGAAGTGAACGAGGTCGACGGCGGCGTCCGACTTCAGAAGATTGCGCCACGTGCGCTCGCCGGCGTGCGGCTCGCCGGAAACGAGGAGCACGCGCAGGTTCTCGCGCA
>JAFKKW010000505.1 GCA_017304275.1 Hyphomicrobiales bacterium
GGCGTGCTCACGGGGCAACTCTAAACCGCCGGTGCTGGAGGTTCCTTTTCACTGCCTGCCGCACAAGAGATCCGTTGCGCAACGGACCTTCGCTGTGAGGCCAGTTGTCATCCTTCAAAGTCGCATAGACGGAAGCTGGCGTGGATCCCGGCCTGCGCGGGGATGACGTCAAGAGGCTATCGGCATCCACACAACAAACGCCATCCCGACATAGGTCGGTATCCGGCACGCCGGGGCGGCCATAAACCACCCGCACGCTACTTCCATTCCACCTTGAGGACCTCATAGGAACGCGCGCCCTTGGGCGTCGTCACCTCGGCGGTGTCGCCCTTCGACTTGCCGATCAACGCGCGCGCGATCGGGCTCGAGATCGAGATCTTGCCGCTCTTAACGTCGGCCTCGAGGTCGCCCACGATCTTGTATTTCACCTTCTCGTCGGTGTCTTCGTCGACCAACGTCACGGTGGCGCCGAACTTGATCGTGGTCCCGGAAAGCTTCGACGTATCGACGATCTCGGCGCGGCTGATCTTGTCCTCAAGCTCGGCCACGCGCGCCTCGTTCATACCCTGGGCTTCCTTGGCGGCATGATACTCCGCGTTCTCCGACAGGTCGCCGTGAGCGCGGGCTTCGGCGATGGCCTGGATGATGCGCGGGCGCTCCTCCGCCTTGAGGCGCTGCAGCTCCGCCTCCAGCGTCTTGAAGCCCTCGGTCGTCATCGGAACACGTTCCATCGACATCGCTAAAATCTCCCATTCGGCGTGGCCGGAGGCCAGCACCTTCAATCGTGAGATCCCTGTACTCTTAGGGGGACTTGGGGCCGCGGGGTAGCGCCTAAGCGCCTCAGAGGTCTCAGGCGCGGCCGACGTAGGCCTGCAGCGGAGCCACTTTGAGGCTATCGGCTTTCAGCGCCTTGATCGCGCGCGTTACGGCGACTGCGCCGGCTAAAGTTGTATAATACGGAATGTGGTGAAGCAAGGCCGTGCGCCGGATGTCCTTGCTGTCGGACACGGCCTTGGCCCCCTCGGTGGTGTTGAACACCAGCGCCACGTCGCCGTTCTTCATGGCGTCCACGATATGCGGCCGCCCCTCCAGCACCTTGTTCACGACCTCGCAGGCGACGCCGTTGGCCTCAAGGTGGCGGCGTGTTCCGCGCGTGGCGATGACCTTGAAACCAAGCTCCGTCAGCTCGCGGAGCGGGGCCACGATGCGGTCCTTGTCGCTGTCCTTGACGGAGACGAAGACGGTTCCCGTGGTCGGCAGCTTCTGGCCGGCGCCGAGCTGGCTTTTGGCGAAGGCGATCGAGAAGTCGCGGTCGACGCCCATCACCTCGCCCGTCGAACGCATCTCGGGGCCGAGGATCGGATCGACGCCCGGGAAGCGCGCGAACGGGAAGACGGCTTCCTTGACGGCGACGTGATGGATGTCGGCGCGCTTGAGGCCGAAGCTCGCCAGCGGACGCCCGGCCATGACCTCGGCGGCGATGGCGGCGACCGGCAGGCCGATGACCTTGGCGACGAACGGCACCGTGCGGGACGCACGCGGGTTCACCTCGAGCACGTAGACCTCGTCGTCCTTGATGGCGAACTGCACGTTCATGAGCCCGACGACGCCGAGCGCCAACGCAAGCTCTCGCGCCTGGCGCTCGAGCTCGGCGATGATCTTCGGCGACAGCGAATAGGGCGGCAGCGAGCAGGCGCTATCACCCGAATGGATGCCGGCCTCCTCGATGTGCTCCATGATGCCGGCGACGAAGGTATCCTTGCCGTCCGAGAGGCAATCGACGTCGACCTCGGTGGCGTCGGCGAGATAGCGATCGATCAGGAGCGGGCGCTTGGCCGAGACGACGAGCTCCGACGGGCGATCGAGCGTGGCCGAGAGGCGGGCGATGTAGCGGTCGACCTCCGCGCGGTCGTGCACGATCTCCATGGCGCGGCCGCCCAGCACGTAGGACGGGCGGATCACGACCGGGAACTTGACGCGCTCGGCGATGGCGGCGGCTTCTCCGGGGGTGGCGGCAATGCCGCTCTCGGGCTGGCGCAGGCCGAGCTTGTCGATCAGCGCCTTGAAGCGGTCGCGGTCCTCGGCGAGGTCGATGGCGTCGGGCGAGGTGCCGAGGATCGGCACGCCGGCCTCCTCGAGGGCGCCCGCGAGCTTCAGCGGCGTCTGGCCGCCGAACTGCACGATGACGCCTTTGACGGTCCCGTTGTCCTGCTCGCGGCGGATGATCTCGAGCACGTCCTCGGCCGTCAACGGCTCGAAGTAGAGCCGGTCCGACGTGTCGTAGTCGGTCGAGACGGTTTCCGGGTTGCAGTTGACCATGATGGTCTCGTAGCCCGCGGCCGTCAGCGCGAAGCAGGCATGGCAGCAGCAATAATCGAACTCGATGCCCTGGCCGATGCGGTTCGGTCCGCCGCCGAGAATGATGATCTTCTCGCGGTCCGAGGGGTCGGCTTCGCAAACGGGCGCGCCGTCCTTGCCGTCCGTCTCCGACAGGACAAGCCCGCGCTCGTAGGTCGAGTACATGTAGGCGGTGGGCGATGCGAACTCGGCGGCGCAGGTATCGATGCGCTTGAACACGGGCTTCACGCCGAGCGCATGGCGCGCATCGCGCACCTCGGCCTCCGACATTCCCGCAAGCTTGGCAAGGCGCGCATCGGAGAAGCCCATCGACTTCAGGAAGCGGACGTGCTCGGCGGACTTCGGCAGGCCGTGCGCCTTCACGCGCGCCTCGACGTCGAGGATCTCCTTGATGCGGGCGATGAACCACGGGTCGATCTTGCACGACGCGTGCACCTGCCCGGCATCGAGTCCGAGGCGCAATGCCTGTGCGACCTTGAGGAGACGGTCGGGGGTCGGCCGGCCGAGCGCGGCGCGGATGACGTTCTTGTCGTCGCCCTGCCCCAGGCCTTCGAGCTCGATGTCGTCGAGGCCGGTGAGGCCGGTCTCCATGGAGCGCAGCGCCTTCTGCAGGCTCTCGGCGAAGGTGCGGCCGATGGCCATCGCCTCGCCGACCGAGCGCATGGCGGTGGTCAGCGTGGTGTCGGCGCCCTGGAACTTCTCGAAGGCGAAGCGCGGGATCTTGGTGACGACATAGTCGATGGTGGGCTCGAACGAGGCGGGCGTGGCGCCGCCCGTGATGTCGTTCTCCAGCTCGTCGAGCGTGTAGCCGACGGCGAGGCGGGCCGCGACTTTTGCGATCGGAAAGCCGGTGGCCTTCGAGGCCAGCGCGGACGAGCGCGAGACGCGCGGGTTCATCTCGATGACGACGAGGCGGCCATCCTCGGGGTTGACCGCGAACTGCACGTTCGAGCCGCCGGTCTCGACGCCGATCTCGCGCAGCACCGCGAGCGAGGCGTCGCGCATGATCTGGTATTCTTTGTCGGTCAGCGTCAGCGCCGGCGCGACGGTGATGCTGTCGCCCGTATGCACGCCCATCGGGTCGACGTTCTCGATCGAGCAGACGATGATGCAGTTGTCCGCCTTGTCGCGGACCACCTCCATCTCGTACTCCTTCCAGCCGAGCAGACTTTCGTCGATCAGGATCTGGCCGACGGGCGAGGCGTCGATGCCCGACCGTACGATCGCCTCGAACTCCTCGCGGTTGTAGGCGACGCCGCCGCCCGTGCCGCCGAGCGTGAAGGCAGGGCGGATGATGGCCGGCAGGCCGACCGTGTCGAGCGCGCGCATGGCCTCGGCGATGCCGACCTGCGTGTCGTAGCCGACGATCTGGCCCTGCGTGTCCTTGATCGGCGGCGAGGAGGCGATCACAGCGCGCGGGCTCTCGAGGCCGATGCGGTCCATGGCCTCGCGGAAGAGCTTGCGGTCCTCGGCCTTGTCGATGGCTTCGGCGCGCGCGCCGATCAGCTCGACGTCGTATTGCGCGAGCACGCCCTGCCGCTCGAGCGCGAGCGCCGTGTTGAGCGCGGTCTGCCCGCCCATTGTGGGCCGCAGCACGAGCTTCTCGTTCGGGCGCTGACGACGCTCCTCGGCGATGATCTAGGCGACGATCTCGGGCGTGATCGGCTCGATGTAGGTCGCGTCCGCCAGCTCCGGATCGGTCATGATCGTCGCCGGGTTGGAGTTGACGAGCACGATGCGGTAGCCCTCGGCCTTCAGCGCCTTGCAGGCCTGGGTGCCGGAATAGTCGAACTCGCACGCCTGGCCGATGACGATGGGGCCGGCGCCGATGATGAGGATCGCGTCGATGTCTGTGCGTTTGGGCATGGCGAGGCCGGTTCTATTCGAGGCTTTCCAATTTGGCTATAGGAGAGACGAACTGTTGCGCTTTCGGCACCTGCGGCCTGTTGAAACGTCGCTTTTCCGGCGTGCACACAGCAAACGAGGGTGCCCTGGGACACCCTCGCCATTCGTTCTGCCGTCGTTCCAGGCCGTCTATTGCTTGACGTCCTGAGGGGGCTCGATCTCGATCTTCTCGGTTCGTGGGTGATCGAGGGCTGATCCGGCAGTAAAGGCATCCAGCGCCTGCTTATAGAGCGCCCTTTTCGTGTTATCATCGAAGTAGAGCGTCGACTGTCCGAAACGAAAGCAGGCCGCCGCATAACGATAAGAGGCACTGGCGCTTGATATGTAACCAGAGGCTTCAGCCTGTCGAGCGCGAAGGAGATTATTCTCGCCCAGAAGCGCCGCGGCATCGATCCACGACACGCCGGCACGTGCTAGCCGATGGAGTTCGGCGGCATCCGAATAGTCCATTCCATTGCCGACCAATCTCGACATCGGCAAAGCCCGTATGGCTGCGTCAAGAGACTTACGGTCATCATCGCTGACGACAACCGGCGGCTTCGGCATCCCCTGAAACTCGCGCTGAACGTGAACGATCGTCATGCGGGTTCCCCCGCACGTAGCCGCCGAGGAATGAGGGACAGCAGGCTCTCAAATTCGGCCACGCTCGCGGCCGCTCCCAAGATATAGCGATCGGGCCGAAGCACGATGGCTTCTGCCCCTACGCGTTGCAGGTAATCCTGCCCGGCCTCATCTTCTATGAGGGTATATCCCGCAAGAATATCCCGCA
>JAFKKW010000506.1 GCA_017304275.1 Hyphomicrobiales bacterium
GCGCGCATCATCGATACGCGCAAGACGACGCCGGGGCTGCGCGCGTTCGAGAAATATGCCGTGCGGTGCGGCGGCGGGTTCAATCACCGCTCGGGACTCTATGACGCCATCCTCATCAAGGACAATCACATCGTGGCGGCTGGCGGCGTGGAGCCTGCGATCGCCGCGGCACGCACGCATGCGGGGCACATGGTCAAGATCGAAGTCGAGGTCGGCGATCTCAAAGAGCTTGATGCCGCGCTGAAGCATCCGATCGACGCCGTGCTGCTCGACAACATGGATGTGACGGTCCTGCGGCAGGCGGTGGAGACCGTCGGCGGGCGCGTGCTGACGGAGGCGTCCGGAGGCGTCAACCTCGACACGGTGCGGGCGATCGCAGAAACGGGCGTGGATCTCATCTCGGTCGGTGCGCTCACGCACTCGGCACCGATCCTCGATCTCGGTCTCGATTTCGAAAGTGACGACACGCTTTCGTGTTAACCGGATCGCCGTTTCAGAGCCCTGCGATCATGGCGAATATCAATTCGTGCTTGATTTCGCCTTAGTTGCCGCACATGTCTCGGGTCGGAGCTGGACGCGGGAAATACGGAAAGGGACGGCGTTTCGATGATGACGGGAATCGTAATCTGGGGCCTTGCCGCGATCGTCGGCGCGGCGCTCGCCGGATTCGTTGCCGGATGGAAGAACCGCGACTACTCGTTCTGGATGGCGTGGTGCTTCATCTTCCCGCCGCTGATCTTCTGGCTGGTCCTGATGCCGAAGAAGCAAGGGCCGCGCCCGCGCCGCCCCAGTCTCGACGAACTCGACCGCATCGAGAACCGCGATATCCTGCATTAGAAATCGCTTTTGCGCTGGATCCCGGCTCCGCGCTCCGCTGCGCGTCGCTTGGCCGGGATGACAGGTCGTGATGCTGCTGCCTCGTGTCATCCCGGCCGAGCGTAGCGAGCGCCGGGACCCAGGGCGTGATTACGGGTGTTCGTTTCTCAGCTCTTGAGCTTGGCGCGGATGGCGGCCTGAGCGGCGGCGAGGCGGGCGATGGGGACGCGGAACGGCGAGCACGATACGTAGTCGAAGCCTGCCTCGTAGAAGAAGGCGACGGAGGCTGGGTCGCCGCCGTGCTCTCCGCAGATGCCGATCTTAAGGCCCGGCTTTGCCTCGCGCCCGCGGGTGACGCCGATGCGGACCAGCTCGCCCACGCCGTCCTGGTCAATGGAGGCGAAGGGATCCGCGTCGAAGACGCCCTGCGTCGCATAGGCCGACAGGATCGGGGCTGCATCGTCGCGGCTCAAGCCCAGGATCGTCTGCGTCAGGTCGTTGGTGCCGAAGGAGAAGAAGTCGGCGCCGTCGTCGCCGGCGGCCAATTCATCGCCCTTGAGGCAGGCGCGCGGCAACTCGATCATGGTGCCGAGCTTGTAGGCGAGCTTTCGGCCCGTCTCCTGCTCGATGGTCTCTGCCGTGGCGCGGATGATGCCGGCCAGGATATCGAACTCGCGCCGGTAGGCAACGAGCGGGATCATGATCTCGGGCTCGACGGTGGCTCCAAGGCGCTTCTCGACCTCGATTGCGGCTTCGAAGATAGCGCGCGCCTGCATCTCGCAGATCTCGGGATAGCGGATGGCGAGGCGTGAGCCGCGCAGGCCGAGCATCGGGTTGAACTCCGAGAGCTCGGCGATGCGGGCCTGGAGCTTGTCGACCGGCATGTTGAGCGCGGCGGCGACGGTCTCGATCTCGCGCTCCTGGCGCGGCAGGAACTCGTGCAGCGGCGGGTCGAGCAGGCGGATGGTCACCGGAAGCTCGCCCATGATCTCGAACAGCTCGATGAAGTCGGCGCGCTGGACGGGAAGGATCCTGGCGAGGGCGGCGCGGCGACCGGCCTCGTTCGGCGCGCAGATCATCTCGCGCATGGCGAGGATGCGATCGGCATCGAAAAACATATGCTCGGTGCGGCAGAGGCCGATGCCCTGGGCACCGAAAGTGCGGGCCTGGCGGGCATCCTTCGGCGTGTCTGCGTTGGCGCGCACGGCGAGGCTGCGTGCGTCGTCGGCCCAGGCGACGAGGCGCGCGAAGTCGCCGGAGAGCTGGGGCTGGCGCATGGGCACGGCACCCGCGTAGACGCGGCCCGTCGCGCCGTCGATGGTGATGACGTCGCCGGCCTGGAGCTGCTTGCGTCCGATGCTCAGCGTGCCGGCCTTCTCGTTGATGCGCAGCGCGCCGGCGCCCGAGACGCAGGGCACGCCCATGCCGCGGGCGACGACGGCGGCGTGGCTCGTCATGCCGCCGCGCGCGGTCAGGATGCCGGCGGAGGCGTGCATGCCATGGATGTCCTCGGGGCTGGTCTCGGTGCGGACGAGGATGACGTCGTGGCCTTGCTGCTTCTGGCGCTCGGCGTCGTCGGAAGTGAAGACGATCTCGCCCATCGCAGCGCCGGGCGATGCCGGAAGGCCCGCTGTCAGCAGCTCCTTCTCGGCGTCGGCATCGATGGTCGGATGCAGCAGCTGCGTGAAGCTCGACGGATCGACGCGCAGCACGGCCTCTTCCCGCGTGATGACATCTTCCTCGGCGAGATCGACAGCGATCTTGACGGCGGCTTCCGCCGTGCGCTTGCCGGAGCGCGTCTGCAGCATCCAGACCTTGCCGTTCTGGATCGTGAACTCGATGTCCTGCATGTCGCGGTAGCGGCTTTCGAGGGCGGCGAAGATACGCTTCAACTGGTCGAACGCCTGCGGCATCTCCTCCTCGAGCGAGGGGTTGGGGTCCTCGGCCTCGTGACGGGCCTTGATGGTGAGCGGCTGCGGCGTGCGGATGCCCGACACCACGTCCTCGCCCTGGGCGTTGACGAGGTACTCGCCGTAGATCTCGTTGGCGCCTGTCGAGGGATTGCGCGTGAAGGCAACGCCGGTGGCGGACGTGTCGCCCATGTTGCCGAAGACCATGGCCTGCACGTTGACCGCGGTGCCCCAGTTGTCCGGGATTGCATGCAGACGGCGGTAGGTGACGGCGCGTGCGTTCTGCCAGGAGCCGAACACGGCGGCGATGGCGCCCCAGAGCTGCTGGCCCGTGTCCTGCGGGAACGGTTTGCCGGCGGCGTCCTCGATCGCCTTCTTGTAGAGCGTAATGATCTTGCGCCATTCGGCGGCGCCGAGCTCGGTGTCGTAGGAGAAGCCGTTGAGGTTCTTGAAGTTGTCGAGGATGTCCTCGAACACGGCATGGTCCACCCCGAGCACGACGTCGCCATACATCTGGATGAAGCGGCGGTAGCTGTCGTAGGCGAAGCGGTCGTCGCCCGAGTGGCGCGCGAGGCCGAGCACCGTGCGGTCGTTGAGGCCGAGGTTCAGAATGGTGTCCATCATGCCGGGCATGGAGGCGCGGGAGCCGGAGCGCACGGCGACCAGAAGCGGGTTGTCCTCGTTGCCGAACTCGGCGCCGGTTTCCTTGCCAATGCGGAACAGGGCCTCCTCGACCTCCCGGTCGAGACCGTCCGGCAGGCGCTTGCCGTTGCTGTAATAGAGCCCGCAGACCTCGGTGGTGATGGTGAAGCCCGGGGGGACGGGCAGGCCGAGACTCGCCATCTCGGCCAGGTTGGCGCCCTTGCCGCCCAGGAGGTTCGTCATGCCGGCGCTGCCTTCGGACGCGCCGGCGGCGAAATAGTAGACCCATTTGGGTGCCGCGTTGCGGGATGGCTCAGCCACTGCTATTGCGCCTCTGCTGGTTTGGCGGTCGCCGGCCGGTCGAGTGTCGTCGGTCGCGAGCGGCGCGGACTCTGGCACAGGCGATCTTCCCAGCCAACACTCCCTTTGACTGCGCCGGGGGCCTCGCGCACTCTCGGCGCCGTCTCGTTCAAGCAGGGGTCTCATGACGGATCAGGTTTCCAAGGTTCTGGCGCAGCTGGACCGCAATTTCGACGCGGGCCTCGAGCGGCTCTTCTCGCTCCTGCGGATCGAAAGCATCTCGACCGATCCCGCCTACAAGGCCGAGTGCCGCAAGGCGGCGGACTGGTGCGCGGCGCAGCTTACCGAGGTCGGCATTCCGGCGACGGTGCGTCAGACGACGGGGCATCCGATCGTGGTCGGACACGATCGGCCCAAGGTCGGCAAGGAAACGCCGCATGTGCTGTTCTACGGGCACTACGACGTGCAGCCGCCGGACCCGCTCGAGCTCTGGACCAAGCCGCCGTTCGAGCCGCGGATCGCCAACGACAAGGCCAATGGCAAGGTCATCGTCGCGCGCGGGGCGGAGGACAACAAAGGCCAGCTGATGACGTTCCTCGAGGCGGCGCGCGCCTACAAGGAGGTCGTGGGATCGCTTCCGGTCGCCGTGTCGGCGATGATCGAAGGCGAGGAGGAGTGCGGGTCGCCGTCGTTGCCAGGATTCCTCAAGAAGAGCGGAAAAGAGATCACGGCCGATCTCGTGCTCGTGTGCGATACCGGGCAGTGGGACAAGGATACGCCGGCCATCACCACCATGCTGCGCGGGCTGGCGGGCATCGAGGTAATCGTCAAGGGACCGTCGCGCGACCTGCACTCGGGCATCTACGGCGGCCCGGCGATGAACCCGATCCGGGCTCTGGTCGGCATTATCGGCAAGATGCATGACGACAAGGGGCGCATCCGGATCCCGGGCTTCTACGACGGCGTCGCGAAGCCGACGAAGGCGCAGCTCAAGCAGTGGCAATCGCTCGGGCTCGACGCCAAGCTGCTGCTCGGTCCGGTCGGGCTGTCGGTGCCGGCCGGAGAAACGTCCGTGTCGCTCATCGAGCAGCTCTGGTCGCGGCCGACGCTCGAGTTCAACGGCATCACGGGCGGCTATCAGGGGGCCGGGTCGAAGACGGTCATTCCGGCGCAGGCATCGGTCAAGATCACCTGCCGTCTGGTGCCGGGGCAAGATCCCGAGCATGTGCTCGCCGCGGTGCGCGCGTTCGTTCTCGACAACCTGCCCGAGGATTGCACGGCGGAGTTCATCGGCGGCCATGGCAGCGCGGCGATCGGGTTCGACACCTCGGCGCCGCCGATGCAGGCGGCCGCGGCGGCGC
>JAFKKW010000507.1 GCA_017304275.1 Hyphomicrobiales bacterium
GACGAGGTTGCCCGGATTGTCCTCCGCGGCCGCCGGCCATGCGCCGAGAGCGACAGCGAGCCCGGCCGCAAGCGCCCGAGCGGCGCCGCGCCCACAAACCGAATCGAGAACCGAACCGAGCTGCATACAAGCCTCGCAGGAAGGGCAGCGGCGGCCGCACGCCCGATGTTGAAGGAAAATGAGGGGTAGCCGCCGGGCGGACCGGGGTCAACGGGAGACGCGCTTTGTCCTGCGGGCAACGCCCTCCGGAAAAATTCCATCATGCCCCGTTTTTGCCGGAGAGGGTCCGAAATGTCGCCACGGCACCCGTGAACCCTTCTAATAATGCGCCCAAGCAACGATATTCGGCCCTGCATGACACGTCCATTGAGAACCCTGGGTCCGGTGGCCTTCGCGGCCGCGCTGCTCGGCGCCTGCGCCTCGCAGACGGCGAGCCTTGCGCCGCCGTCGATGACCGTCGCCGGCGGGGCACCGCCACCGACGGAAACCGTATCCCGGTTGCCGTCCGCCGGCGGCTATACGTTGACGTCCGAGGAGCAGGGCCTCGACTGTCGCAAGCTCACCGGCCGCATGGCCGTCCGCATCGTCCAGATCCGCGACTTCCAGACCCGCACGCAGACGACGAGCCTCTCGCGCGGATTGCAGACCGTGGCGAAGCCGGCTTACGGAGGCTCCGGCGAGGGCACCGACCCCTACGGCCGCTATACGCGCGACCGCGCTCAGCTCGAAGCCTACAACCAGCGCCTCGCCGAGAAGAACTGCGCCAACTTCGACCTCGACGCCGAATTGGCGCCGGGCGCGAAGGATCCGCCGCGCACGCGCAAGCTCAAGAGCTCCTGAGGCGGTCGTGCCGCCGCCGGTTGATCCGGAGCATACACGCGTCCCACACCTCTGACGTCATCCCGGCGCAGGCCGGGATCCAGACACGCGCCCGCATACCGAGCCGCTGCGTTTCCTGAAACTGAAAGAGCTACGGCGCCGGGAACAGGTCATCGGTCCGCCCCAGCGCGCGATAGGCAAAGAGACCGATCCACTCGTTGACGCCGAGGTCGAGCCGCATGAGTCCCTGCGGAATGCGATCGAATAACCGCAGCAGATCCTCGGACCCGCGCGTGCGATAGTCGACCGGATAGGCGACGACGTCGAACCCCGCCTTACGGAAGAGACCCATCGCGCGCGGCATGTGGTAGGCGCTCGTCACGGGATACCAGCGCTGCTCGGGCGCAGGTTTGACCATGTCCCGCGTGAACAGCGCGTTCTCGTAGGTGTTGCGCGACCGGCTTTCGAGAAAGAGCCGCTCGCGGGCGACACCGGCGTCCGCAAGAAAATCCGCCACCGGCCCGGTCGCCTCGATACCCGGCGCCAGCAGCGTGCCGACGCCGCCGGTGAAGACGACCTTGGCCTCGGGATGGCGCAGCGCCAGCCGGAGCCCCTCCGTCACGCGCTCTGCCGCTTCGTTGAGGCCGAGGCCGCTGCGCCGCGACGATACCCAGCCGTCCTCGAACCCGCCGAGCAGGATGATCCCGTCGACCCGGTCCGACGAAGCCGGCGGCGGCACCGCGGCGAAGCGTTGCTCGAGCGGCAGCACCACCGCGTTGCCGATCGACGTCAGTCCGCCCACGACGAGCACTAGCGCCCCGCCCCAGGCGAGACGGCGGCCGAGCCGGCTCGACCGTCCTCGCCGCGTCATCCAAAGCCCTGCCAGGATGGCAAGGACGGCAAGCGAGGACGGCTGCACCAGCAGCGCCAGGATTTTCGACAGCGTGAACGGCATGCGTTAGGCCGGCCCGATCGTACGCCGAGGCGCCGCGCGCCCCATCAAGGGCAGGAAACCTTGCGCATGTTGTTCTTGTCCGCATAGCCTTCGAGCGAACCCTTGCGGATCGCGCACCAGAAGCCGCGCGGCGTGCAGATCAGCTTGCGCTTCTCGAGAATGTCGCCACGGTGGGCGACGCCGATCACGGCGGCCGAGCTATAAGGACGGTCGCGGATGTTGAGATGCTTTGCGGTCACGCGGAAGCAGCCGTAGGTCGCGGCTTGCGCCTCGCTGGTAACACCACCCGGCAATCCGGCACAAACAGCGAGACCCAGAGCGGCCGCAAGCGCAAACATTGTTTTGGTTGTCATGAATTTTCCCTTCCTTGAGCACCGGACCGCACAGAACGCGACCCCGGATGAACGACTTGTGAACTTCGGTCCCCGCGCGCTCGTAATGCCGATTACGGATAAAAGTATGGCTGGCCCCAGCGAGCCCAATTTGCCTGCCGCACGCGAGCGGATTATCACGGGCTCGCGAATCCCTGCGATGATAGAACCATGACCCAAGCCCCGATGCCCGAAGCCGCCGCCGACCGCCCCGCGTCTCTCCCCTGGCCGCCCATTCTGCTGGCGGCCATTGTCGCTGCCGCCGTCGCGGCGGGCTACGCGGCCCCCTTGCCCTGGCCGGGGCTCGACGATCTGATGGGTCACGTCGCGGGCCTCAGCCTCGGCGCGGCCGGCATCGCGCTGATCGCCTGGGCGGCCTGGACCTTTCGCCGCCACGGCACCACCATCCTGCCCGATCAGGCTGCCGACGTACTCGTCACGGACGGTCCGTTCCGCTTCCGCCGCAACCCGATCTACATCGGCCACGTCCTGATGCTGCTCGGCATCGCCGAGGTCACGCACAACATCTGGTTCGCGATCCTCGCCGTTCCATACATACCGCTTGTCACCTGGCTCGCCGTGTTGCCGGAGGAGCACCACCTCGAAGCGCGGTTCGGCGACGCCTATCGCGCCTACAAGGCCCGCACACGCCGTTGGATCTGATGAGGGGCGCGTCGTGAGCATCGACTATGGCGAAAGGGAGCGCCAGTTCCTCGAGACGTTGAAGGCGGACACCGGCCGCACGCTCGACGAATGGCTGTCCGCCATCGCCGCCGAGGGCCTGACGCACAGGAACGACATCATCGACTGGCTGCGCCGCCAGGGCTTCATGTTCTCCAAGGCCTCCTGGCTCGAGCGCATCCACAACAACGGCGGACGGCCCATCTACGCCGGCGCGGCGACCCCGCGCACGCGGATGCGCCCGCAGCCGAGGCCGCGTCTGTCTGTCGTGCCGTCGACACCGTCACAGCCGCCGCAGCCTCCCCTCGCGCCCGCGCCGCCCGCACCCCGGCTGCAGCCGGTCGCGGCACCCGCCGCAGCCGCGCCGCCAAGCATCACACCCGCCGTAGCAGACGGAGATGAGGCGGCGATCGACGCACTTCTCGCGCGCGCCAAGGCCTACCGGCCGCTCGCAACGTACGTGATCGCCGAAATCCGCAAAGCGGTGCCCAGCGTCGCCGTCAGCGCGCGCGACGGGTTCCTCGCGTTCCGCGCGCGAGAGGCCGACTTCGCCCTGCTCGCCGTCAGCGCCAAGGAGCTGCGCCTCGCGCTGACCCTGAAGGATGCGCCGGCCGGCATCGGCCTCGAGCCGGCGAAACTGCCGGGCCTGCGCGGCGCGCCCGCCGCAACGCACATGGCCGTGCTGACCGACGCACGCCAGGTGACACCCGCGCTCATGACGGCAGTTGCACAAGCCGCGTCCGGTACCTAGCTCCTCCACAGGTCGGGGCGCGACGCGCTCCCAACATCGATTTGCCCGAATTGCGCCGCTTCATGGCAGCCGTTCGAGGAGGCCCGCTTGACGACATCCGCTCGCCCGACCGCATCTGTGAGGATCCTCCGCCTTCTGGCCGTGGGAGTGCTGGTCACAGGCCCGGCCTGGGCGCAAACCACCGCCACCGACAAGATCGGCGAGCTCATTCGCAACGGCGATCCGGCGGCTGAGGTCACGCCCGCCGATCCGCGCGAGGGAGATCCGTCCTACGAGCAGGCCCGCGCGCTGATGCGCGCCATCGACGGCATCCTGAACGACGTCGCCGAGCAGCGCGCCGAAGCCAAGAAGCTGCCCGCCAAGGACGAGTTTCTGGTCACGCCGCTCTGGACCGAGACGCGCGAGGACCGCGAGGACCGCATCCGCAAGCTGCTCGACGCAACGCTCGGCATCGTCACCGACGCTCCCGTCGTCGAGGTGCAGAAGCGCATCGAGCAGCATCGCCGCAACATCCGCGACCTCGAGGCGAACATCGTCACCCTCAGGGAAAAGCAGATCACGGCGCCAAAGGATGCCATGCTGCCCGGCGTCTTCACCGACACCGTCGACAGCCTCACCACCAAGATTGCCGATCACAAGCAGCGCATCGCCGACAACGAGGCTGCCATCACGGCGGCCAAGGGTGAGATCGCGGACGCGCTCATCAAGAGCGGCGTCGACCTCGCGCCCGACCAGCTCGATCTCCTGCTCGACGGCGTGCTCTCGGGCGACCTCGTGCGTCTCGTCGCCACCTTCCACGCCGCCAAGCTCATCGACGCGCAGCTCGCCAAGCTCATGACCGCGACCGCCGAGAACCCCGGCGCCGCCCGCAAGTACTTCGCCATGCACGCCGCGCTGTTCGCGATGCTGGTGCATGCGCAGGATTCGACCATCCGCAAGATCGACACGCAGTACATGCCGAAGCTCGACGCCATCCTGAAGGACCTCGCGGCCGCCAAAGCGAAGACGCTCGAGCTCATGCGCGCCGAGAACCGTCCCGACCAGAAGCGCGCCCTCGAAGCCAACCGCGACAGCCAGAAGCTCGCCGAGGAGGCCGCCAAGGGCTACCGGCGTTACCTCGCCCAGCAGCGCGAGCAGATCGCGGCAGCCCGCACGCGCGCCGTGCACGACCTGCGTATCGCCGACAACACGTTTGACACCGTGGAAGCGAGCCTCGAGCTGCGCAACCTGATGCGCGACAGCTCGACCTCGTTCGAGGCCATCCAGAAGCTGGAAGCGCCGACCTTCGAGCAGATCTTCAAGAACGAGGAGCTGCGCCGCGAGTTCGAGAACCTGACCCGCAAGCTCGACGCCCCGTCGAGCTGACGTTGAGGACGGATGCCGCACCGCCGGGCGTGCCCCACGGCATCACCGGCGACTCGCACCAGCCGCCGCCCGCGG
>JAFKKW010000508.1 GCA_017304275.1 Hyphomicrobiales bacterium
GTGCGGCATCGTATCGATGAAATCCCATTGTTCGTGAAATGAATTTCCCGAGAGCGACGATTTCGGGCGCAGTCCTCAAACACAAGCATCGTGCGTGGCGGATTGATGGCCTGGGAGACAAGCACGGCGATTTCGCGTGCCGATGACGGCTGCGGTCGTCTCGATCAGACGGCGAGACTGTTCGCAGGCGCTTCGGCTTCCGCCTCGATCAAGCCGAGCGCAAGCTGAACCGGCTTCCACGAGCGGCGGTGGTGCACGGTGAGGCCCAGGCGGACAAGGGCCGTGCGGTGCTCGGGCGTGCCATAGCCTTTATGACGCTCGAAGCCGTAGCCCGGAATCTCGCGGGCCAGCGCGATCATCATGCGGTCGCGCGTGACCTTGGCGATGATGGAGGCGGCGGCGATCGACAGGCACTTGGCGTCGCCCTTGACGATGGTGCGCGTCTCGCACTTCAGTCTGGGTGCGCGATTGCCGTCGACGAGGGCAAGGCGCGGGCGGCACGACAGGCCTTTCACCGCCTCGCCCATGGCCCACAGCGTGGCGGCCAGGATGTTGTCGCGCTCGATGCGCTCGACATCGCCGATGCCGACTCCGACGGCGATGGCCGTCGCCATGATGCGGGCGAACAAGCGTTCGCGCTCATCGGCGTCGAGTGCCTTCGAGTCGTCGATGCCTTGCGGGATGCGGTCGGGATCGAGCACGACGGCGGCGGCAACGACGGGGCCGGCCCACGGACCGCGCCCGGCTTCGTCGATGCCGGCGATCGGCCCGCTGGCGAGCGACAGCTCGGCCGCTTCCAGCTCGAACGTCGGCACGATCTTCGAATCATCCACCCGCATGCCGGCAGCGTCGCGGGTGAGAGGCGTCGTGTCAAAGCGGATTGTGGATAGGGTGTCGGTTGGGGGCAACAGGCAACAGGCAGCAGGCAGCCGGCAGGGAAGGAGGGGGACCGATACGCGCCCCCTCACCCGGAAGCGATCTCATGATCGCTTCCGACCTCTCCCCATCGGGGAGGGGTGACGTGAAGGCCGCACCTTCTTTGCCCCCGATAGGGAGAGGTCGCGCGCGCAAGCGCGCGGGGGCACGGCACTGTTTCGATCTGGAATGGCGCTAAAGGAGCGGCATTTGCGCGCCTTTTGCGACCGGGGCCGTGAAAAGGTCGAGGCGCAGGGCCTGGCGGCGCTGGTTCAGGCCGAGCCGCTTCAGGGCGAGGCGGAAGCGCAGCGCGATCTGATCCGCGTAGGGGCCGCGGCCTTTCTGGCGCTCGCCGAACGCGGCCACGTAATCCTTGCCGCCGTGCATGGAGCGCAGGAGGTTGATGACGCGGCTGGCGCGATCGGGAAATTCGCTGGCGAGCCACTCGCGGAAGATGTCCTTCAGTTCGAGCGGCAACCGCAAGAGCACGTAGCCGGCTTCGGTTGCGCCCGCCTCGTGCGCGGCCTCGAGGATGCCCTCGATCTCGCTGTCGGTGAGGCCCGGGACGATGGGGGCGACCATGACCGCAACCGGGACGCCGGCGTCGGACAGGCCGCGGATGGCGTCGAGGCGCTTGCCCGGCGTCACGGCGCGGGGTTCCATGGCGCGGGCGATGCGGCGGTCGAGCGAGGTGACCGAGATCGCCACCTTGGCCAGCCCGCGGGCCGCCATGCGGGACAGGATGTCGACATCGCGCAGCACGAGGGCGGACTTGGTGACGATGCCGACCGGATGGCCCGTGCGCTCCAGCACCTCCAGGATGGCGCGGGTGACGCGGTGCTCGCGCTCGATGGGCTGATAGGGGTCCGTGTTGGTGCCGAGCGCGATCACTTTCGGCGTGTAGCCTTTGTGTGCCAGCTCCTTTTCCAGAAGCTCGGCGGCGTTGGTCTTGGCGTAGAGCTTGGTCTCGAAGTCGAGTCCCGCCGAGTGGCCGAGGTAGCAATGGGTCGGGCGCGCATAGCAGTAGATGCAGCCGTGCTCGCAGCCTCGATAGGGGTTGATCGACTGCTCGAAGGAGATATCCGGGCTCTTGTTGCGGGTGATGATCGAGCGCGCCGGCTCGGCGTAGACCTCGGTGCGGAAGGTATCCAGCTCGGCAAGGTTCTCCCAGCCGTCGTCGAAGCTCATGCGCCGTTCGGCTTCGAAGCGTCCGGAGTGGTTCGACCGCGCACCCCGTCCCCGCCGCCGCGCCTCGTCCACCGCACTTTCCGGCGGGGTCTCGGATTTGGCGAGCGGGTTCGGCTTGGTGCGCGGACTCGGCGTTTTCGTCATGCTCCGACCCTAAAGCAGGCACAAGAACAAATAAAGAACAAAAATCGCCAGCCGCTCCGTTTCCCAGAGCCTTGAGATGGTCGATACTTTCTATGCCGCGCGCCCTCCTGCTTGTTGTGTCCCGCGAGTTCGTGCATGACAGACACATGATTTCCGTCGTCATCCCTACGCTCAATGCGGAGGCGCATCTTGCCGGGACGCTATCGTCGCTCGTGACGGCGGCGGTGGAGGGGCTCGTGCGGGAGGTGATCGTCGTCGACGGCGGCTCGAGCGACCGCACGCTCGAGATCGCGGACGGCGCCGGCGCCGAGATGATCAAAAGCGATCCAGGGCGCGGGGTGCAACTGCGGGCGGGTGCCAACCGCGCGCGCTTCCCGTGGCTGCTGTTCCTCAACGCCGATACCTATCTGGATGCCGGATGGGAGCGCGAAGCGCATCTCCATATTGAGCGGGTCGAGAGCGGCCGGCGCCGGGTCTCGGCTGCGAGCTTCCGCTTCGCGATCGACGACGAGGGCCTGCTTCCGCGCACGCTCGAAACGATGGCGTCGTTGCGCTCCGGTCTGCTCAAGGTGCCTTACGGCGAGCAGGGACTGCTGATCTCGCGCGCGCTTTACGACGAGATCGGCGGGTTCAACCCGCTGCCGCTGATGGAGGACATCGACCTCGTGCGCAGGCTCGGACGGCGCCGTGTCACGGTTCTCAACGCTCGTGCGGTGGCCGGCGCGCACGTCATGGGGGACGGTTTTGCGGGTCGCGTGACACGCAACCAGGTGTGCCTCTGGCTGTCTCTGCTCGGCGTGCCGGTGGCGACGATCGCTAACCTCTACGGGCGTTCCTCGACGCCGGTTGGCGCGCCGGCCGTCGGTCGCAGCCTGCCGTAGGCGGCGAGCGAAGCGATTTCGACTTCCCCCGTCATTCCCGCCAAGTGGCGTAGCGACACGCAAGGTGGGAAACCAGCGTAAGACTCCTATCGCGACAGATCTTTTGCGCCTTCGGCGACTCTTCCGCTGGATTCCCACTCTGCGCTCGGCTTCGCTGCCGCTTGGCGGGAATGACGGAAAGAGGATGGCGTCACGGCTTGGCGCGGTGTTCCTCGAAGCGGGGCATGATCTCGACGAAATTGCAGGGGCGGTGGCGGTTGTCGAGCTGCCACTTGAGAATGCCGTTCCAGGCGTCCCGGCAGGCGCCCGTCGAGCCCGGCAAGCAGAAGATCAGCGTGCCCTTGGCGATGCCGCCGCAAGCGCGCGACTGGATGGTCGAGGTGCCGACGGACTGGAACGAGATCTGATGAAAGAGCACTGCGAAGCCGTCGATCTCCTTCTCGAAGAGCGGCTTCACGGCCTCCGGTGTCACGTCGCGGCCGGTGAAGCCTGTGCCGCCGGTGGTGATGACCACGTCGACCTCCGGATCCGCGATCCAGGCAGCGACCTTGGCCCGGATCGCGTCCGTGTCGTCCTTGAGGAGCGCCCGCCCCGCAACGGTGTGGCCGGAGGTGGTGGCCATCTCAGCCAGAGCGTCGCCTGACTTGTCCTCGGCCGCGGTGCGCGTGTCGGACATCGTGAGGATGGCGATGCGGAGCGGAATGAAGGGACGCGTGTCATCGATGCGGGTCATTGTCGTCGTGTCCAGGACGGTAGGATTCTCAGATTCGAAAGGGCGTCGCTCTGCGCAGTGAGACGCAGTCGGGCGTTGTCGCAATGCGGACGCGTGACTGGACCCCGACCTTCGTCGGGGTGACGTCCCAAGGAGAATGAACCGCTCGGCCTGCAAATACCGTCATCCCGGCGCAGGCCGGGATCCAGATACGTTCGTAAAGCGCGGCTTTCGATACGGTTGTTCGGCGTCATGCAGATCATTTTGCCTGCCCGGACTCGAGAGCGGCCTGGACGGCGAGAAGGTCGCGCCAAGCCTGGCGCTTTGCGGCCGGGGTGCGCAATAGATAGGCCGGATGCAGCGTCGCCATCGTTTTCACGGCGTGGCCTCCGCTTTGGATCTCGCGCCATTTGCCGCGGATGCGCATGATGCCGTCGGTCGTGTCCAGAACCTGCTTGGCCGCCGCGCCGCCGAGCAAGAGGACGATGTCCGGCTCCACCAGCTCCACCTGCCGGTCGAGGAAGGGGCGGCAGACCTGGCTTTCCTGCGGCGTCGGCGTGCGGTTGCCCGGCGGGCGCCAGTAGACCACGTTGGTGATATGGACATCCGCCTCCTTGAGGCCGATGGCGGCTAGCATCTTGTCGAGGAGCTGGCCTGCGCGGCCGACGAAAGGCCGGCCTTCGAGATCCTCCTCCCGGCCCGGCGCCTCGCCGATGATCATGAGGCGCGCGCGGGGGGCGCCGCGGTAGAAGCAGAGGTTCTTGGCCGTCGCCTTGAGGCCGCAGCCGTCGAACCCGCGCAGCGCGGCTTCCAGATCGTCAAGGGTTTTGGCGTTCCTGGCGATCGTGCGCGCGGCGAGCTCGGCGGCGTCGGGCGGGGCGGCGGCGAAGCCCGGCCGCGGCTCAGCGCGCGGCTCGGGCGCGGCTGGTCTTGGGGCCGTGCGGGCCGGTGCGGCGCGGGCCGGCGCACGGGGTTCGGAAGGCGGCGGCGCGGATGCTTCCGGTGCGCGTGCGGCACTCGCCTGCCCGGGCAGGCGGAAGCCGGCACCCGGCGGCACCTCGCCGTGCTCCAGCCAATTGTGGGGCGCGTCCGCGACGGCGGTGTCGACGCCCATTT
>JAFKKW010000509.1 GCA_017304275.1 Hyphomicrobiales bacterium
GGTGATCAGTTCCGCGGCGAGCGCCATGTTGACGACCGTCCGGTCCTCGCCCGCCTCCGCGCCGATCTCGCGCACGGCCGCCAGCGCCCGCGTAAGTCCCGCCCCGTTCCGCACCACACCGACATCCGCGCTCATCGTCTGGCGCAGGCGCGCGATGAGGCGCGCACGGCGAACCGTATCCAGCGGCCGATCCGGCCCCGTGCGATAGGTCTTCGCGATCGGATGTGCGGTCTCACTCGTGACGAGACGGGCGATGTCGTCGGCCACGCGCGCGCCGAGCACCACCGCTTCGAGCAGCGAGTTCGACGCCAGCCGGTTCGCGCCGTGCAACCCGGTCGATGCGACCTCGCCGACCGCCCACAGACCTTCGAGCGACGTCCGTCCGGCCAGATCGGTCGCCACGCCGCCCATGTGATAGTGCGCGGCGGGGGCAACGGGTATCAGCTGCGTCACGGGATCGACGCCTGCCGCGCGGCAATGCGCATAGACGGTCGGAAACGCCTGCGGGAACGCCGCGCCGATGGCAGCGCGCCCGTCGAGATAAGCGCCACGCCCTGCCGCGATCTCCGCGAACACGGCGCGCGCCACGACATCGCGGGCCGCAAGATCTCCCGCCGGATCGCGCGCCAGCATGAACCGTTCGCCCGCGCCGTTGACCAGAACCGCACCCTCGCCGCGCAACGCTTCCGATGCGAGCGGCGCCGGATCGACGCCGGCATCGATGGCCGTCGGATGAAACTGCACGAACTCGGCGTCGGCAATGACCGCGCCTGCCCGCGCGCCGAAGGCGATCGCCTCGCCCCGGGCATAGATCGGATTGGTCGTGACGGCATAGAGCGCGCCAGCGCCGCCCGTCGCCAGCACGACCGCGCTCGCCGGCATGAAGTCGAACGTTCCTGTGCCGCTGGCTTCCGTGCGCACGAGCCGGAGACCGGAAACGCGGTCGCTGCCCCCCGAGCCCGGCTCGAGAATGAGATCGAGTGCCTCGTAGCCCTCGAGCACGCGGATCGAGGGCGTCCCCTTCACCGCCGCGATCAGGGACTGCATGATCGCCGCTCCGGCGCGATCTCCCGATACGCGCACCACACGCGCCCGTGAATGCGCCGCCTCGCGCGACAGCACGTAGTGCCCCGCGAGATCGCGGTCGAACGGCACGCCATAGCGCAGAAGGTCGGCAATGCGGGACGGCGCCTCGGCGGCAACCGTCTCGGCGACGGTGACGTCGACGATGCCGCCGCCAGCCGCAATCGTATCGGCCGCGTGCCGCTCGGGCGTATCGCCTTCGCCGACTGCAGCCGCGATCCCGCCCTGGGCCCAGACGCTGGAGGCGCCTTCGCCGAGCGGTGCCGCGGCGACGATGGTCACCGGCAGCGGCGCAAGCCGCAGCGCCGTGAACAGCCCCGCGAGCCCCGCGCCGACGATCACGATATCGCCCGCGGAGAGCGCATTCGCAGGATCGGCGAAGCCTCGGCTGAGACGGCGGATGTGATCGAAGTCCATGGGCGGACCTCCTTGGGCGATGCCCCGCTGGGAGAGACGCGGGCGCTTGATCCGGCGCCCGCGCATGCCTTTCGTCAGGCCGACGCCTCGACCATACGCTCGACGGCACGACGCGCCTTCTCCGCCACGCCGGCATCGACCGTCACCTCGTAACGGTTGTAGAGCAGCGCCTCGTAGATCTTCTCCAGGCTGATGCGCTTCATGTGCGGGCAGAGATTGCACGGCCGGATGAATTCGACATCCGGCGCTTCCGCCGCGACGTTGGACGCCATCGAGCACTCGGTGACGAGCACGACCTTCGGTGGCCGCTTGGTCTTCACCCAGTCGATCATGGCAGCCGTCGAGCCCGTGAAGTCGGACGCCGCGATGACGTCCGGCGGGCACTCGGGATGCGCGATGATCTTGAGGCCGGGCTCGGCCGCGCGCATCGCTTCCATCTCCTCGCCCGTGAAGCGCTCGTGCACCTCGCAGTGGCCCTTCCAGGCGATGATCTCGACCTTGGTCTTGGTCTGCACGTACTTGGCGAGATACTCGTCGGGGATCAGCAGCACCCGCGGCGCGCCAAGGCTCTCGACGATCTTCACCGCGTTCGACGAGGTGCAGGTGATATCGCACTCCGCCTTCACCGCCGCGCTCGTGTTGACATAGGTGACGATCGGCACGCCCGGATAAGCGGCGCGCAGCGCCCGCACGTCCTCCGGCGTGATCGAGGCCGCAAGCGAGCAGCCCGCCAGCGGATCCGGAATCAGCACCGTCTTGTCCGGACTGAGCAGCTTCGACGTCTCCGCCATGAAGTGCACGCCGGCCTGGACGATGACATCCGCATCCGTGCGCGATGCTTCCTTCGCGAGCTGCAGGCTGTCGCCGCGGAAATCGCCCACGCAATGGAAGATCTCCGGCGTCATGTAGTTGTGCGCAAGGATCACCGCGTTGCGCTTGACCTTGAGCTCGTTGATCGCCTTGACGAGCGGCGCGTAGTGCACCCACTCCATCGGCGTCACGACGTGCTTCACGCGCTCGTAGAGCGGCGCCAGCTCGCGCTTGAGCGCGGGCGTGAACGTGAACGGCGGGGTGACGGGCTCCGCTGTCCGGGCCCGCGGTGCGCAAGCATCCGCAGGACGATCAAGCGTGAAAGCCGAATGGGCTGTATCAAGCGCCATCTTTTTCCTCCAAGCTATCATATACTCTACTTGAGTATATGAGGGCCCTGAAAAATACCGGCCGCCTTAGGCCAGTCACTCCTACGCTCGCGAACCTCCAAGGTTCCGCCGATTATGCTCGAAGAGAGCATAGAGCGCATACGAAGAATCTAATTGAGGCGTCGACGATTTTCCAGGCCGATGCCGAAAAAATTTGCAGCGCGACGACGAACCCGCCGCTGCTGCGAAAGCGTCGTCTGCGGACAGTTCAAATACGAACTGCTTTCACGCGTACACCCGGCGCCGGACGCTCGAGCACCACTTCGCGACGGAAGCGGAACAGCTTTGCGGGCCTGCCGCCCGTCTGCGTCTTGACGTCACCGGTCGGTTCGACAAGTCCCGCGCTCTCGACGAGACGCCGGAAGTTCTGCTTGTGCAGGTGCGGTCCGAGAATGGCCTCCACGGTCTTCTGCAGCTCGAACAGCGTGAAATCGTCGGGCATCAGCTCGAAGATGACGGGGCGGTACTTGATCTTCGCGCGTACGCGCCCGATGGCCGTGGCAAGAATGCGCCGGTGATCGAACTTCATCGGCGCGCCGAGCCGCGGCAGCGCACTGCCCCACACCGATGCCGCCTCGCGTCCGTCGCGGCGCGATTCCTCGATCAGGCCGGCTTCGTAAAGCAGCTCGAACCGGTCGAGAACCTTCTCCTCGTCCCACGCACCGCCATCGAGCCCGAAGCAGATGCGAATGCGGTCCTCTTTCGGCACCGGCCTGACCGGCGTCGAGCGCAAGGCAGGGGTCGCGGCCCATTGCCTGAGACGCGGCTCGATCTCGGCGGCGAGGATATCGGGCTTGCCCTTCCGCCAATCCTCCCATGGGAAAAACTGGTACCAGCTTCGCCACGAGCCGTGCGCAAGATCGCGCGCATGGCCGGTTTCCGTGAGCGCGAGATATCCGATCGAGACCACGTGCATGGAATCGCCGGGCTCCGCGTGCCGGCCGCGATCGCCGAACGTGTACAGTTGCTCGACGTAGCCAAGTCCTAGCCCCGTCTGTTCCGTGACCCAGGTACGAAGCCCGCTCTCGAGCGTCCGATGCGCCACGGGAGAAAAGGGACCGAACGGGAGGCCATCGATTCCGGCATCGCCGTCATTGCGGATCACAAGCACCACGGGCTCGTCGTCGATCACGGCGACGATGGCGGCGTTGAGTCCGATCTCGACGCCCGCTGGCTCGCTGCGCGTTGCCACGTTGTGAGCTGTCTCCGCGTCGGATTCAACTTCGCGAATCCGTCGCTTGAAGTTCATATCTGCGACCATGGCACAAGCTCCTGTAAGCCCTTGCCGGCTAAACGCCGATCATGGCGATTTTCGGAACCATTTCGAGCGAGATTTTATTCGCGCGCACGGGAATAAAAACGGAAGCGCCTTTGCAGCGCTCGGATCGCAGATCAGCGAATAGCCGTGAGCATCGCGAAACGTTCGAGAAACGTCCGCTGCGCGTCCGCAGTTGGCAACGGCTGAAGCGCCGCGAGTTGTTGCGTGAGCGTAAAATTCGTTTCTTCCGGCTCCCCGAAAAAAATCAGCGCCTCGTCGCGGGAAAACCCTGCGAGACCCGTCGCTTCGTAGAAAGCAGCGATTCGATCCGCCTGTTTGATCTGTCTGCTGATTTCAAACGGTAACCGTGCAGGCACGCCAAAACGCACGTGAATGGCTTCCAGCAGTTTGATCTCGAATGCCTTGTAATCGAGTCCGATCGCAGTTTTGAATGGACTGATCAAATCGCCGATGACGTATTCCGGCGCGTCATGGAGCAAGGCGGCCAACCTGAATTTGGCATCCCAACCGGGATTCAACGCCGCCGCAATTTCCTCTACCAAAAGCACATGCTGCGCGACGGAGAAAGCGTGCGCACCACGCGTTTGGCCATTCCAGCGCGCCACCCGCGCCAACCCGTGCGCGATATCCTCGATCTCGATATCCGCCGGCGATGGATCGAGCAGATCGAGACGTCGCCCCGACAACATGCGTTGCCACGCCCGCGGAGCGGGCTGAGAAAGAGTGCCCCGCGGAGCGGGCTGAGCACGTCCGACTTGCCCGTGCGAACTGGAAGCCGCTCGACCTGCCCCCCGAGTTCCTCGATGAACTCGACGACGAGTTCGGACCCGAGCCTGCCTCCGACATTGTGCTGCTGCCGACCAGTGCGTGAACTGTAGAAACGAGAAACGCCCGCCCAGACGGGCGGGCGTTCCGGGCGTTGGCCCTGCCGCGTGTTACTTGATGAACAGCATCTCGCGGTAGGTCGGGAGCGGCC
>JAFKKW010000510.1 GCA_017304275.1 Hyphomicrobiales bacterium
CATCCCTTGCGAGGAGCTGGTGCGGGACGGGATCGAGGCCGATGAAATCATGAAGACGATCGCCGAGGACGAGGACGTGTCGATCCTGGTGCTCGGGGCCTCCACCGCCCCCGAGGGGCCGGGGCCGCTGGTGTCCACGTTGGCCGCAGGGTCGGCCGCCGGGGCGTTCCCGATCCCGGTCACGGTCGTGCCGGGAAATCTGGCTTTCGAAGACATCATTGCGCTCGCTTAGGATGCGATCTGCGCTCTATCCCATTGATGAGATAGATGAATTTTAGCCTGGTAGGCTCGCGCGCCGATGCTGGTCCCGGCGGACGAGGCTTGCGAAAAGCCTGACGGAAGGGCTAGACAATTCAACGCCGCATTCCTAATTTTCTGGAACCATTCTAAAAGATGACCCCTGCGGCTGCATGGCGCCCGAGCCCGGCCTGACGAGGAGACCACGATATGTTCATTCAGACCGAGGCGACGCCCAATCCCCTGACGCTGAAGTTCATCCCCGGCAAGACCGTGCTGGAGGATGGGACCGCCGATTTTCGCGCCAAGAGCGAGGCCGAGGCGTCTCCGCTTGCGCGGCGGCTGTTCGACATCGACGGCGTGTCGGGCGTGTTCCTCGGCTCGGATTTCATCTCCGTGACCAAGACCGACGCCGAATGGCAGCACCTCAAGCCCATGATCCTCGGTGCGATCATGGAGCATTACATGTCGGGCGCGTCGACGGTCGAGGGGGCCAACGATGCGACGGAAGCCAACTATGACGCCGCGGACGAGGACGTCGTAGCGACCATCAAGGAATTGCTCGAGACGCGCGTGCGTCCGGCGGTGGCGCAGGACGGTGGCGACATCACGTTCGCCGGTTTCCGCGACGGCATCGTCTATCTGCACATGCGCGGCGCCTGCTCGGGCTGTCCCAGCTCCACGGCGACGCTTCGCCATGGCATCGAGAACCTTCTCAAGCACTTCTGTCCCGAAGTGGAAGAGGTTCAGGCGGTATAGAGTTTTTCGCGCCTGAACTCCCGCCCTTCAGCAGTTTTTTCTTGCTGCCTGCCTTCGTTTCGAGGATCTCCGATGTCTGCCGAAATCGATCACGCTGCTCTCGAGCAGATCTTCCTGTCTGCGCGCACGCATAACGGCTGGCTCGACGAGCCGGTGCCTGACGAGCTTCTGGTACGGCTCGTCGATCTGATGAAGCTCGGTCCGACTGCCGCCAACAGCGAGCCGGGGCGCATCGTGTTCGTGAAATCTCCTGAGGCCAAGGCGCGCCTCAAGCCGCTGCTGTCGGAGGGCAACGTCGACAAGACGATGAAGGCGCCCGTGACGGCGATCATCGGCTACGATCTCGAATTCTACGAGAAGCTGCCGACGCTCTTTCCGCATGCCGGAGAGGGCGCGCGGGCGTGGTTTGCCGGAGATCCGGCCGAGGCCGCGGAGACGGCGTTCCGCAGCGGATCGCTGCAAGGCGCCTATTTCATCATCGCCGCGCGTGCGCTGGGCCTCGATTGCGGTCCCATGTCCGGCTTCAAAAAGGATGAAGTGACGGCCGAATTCTTCGCCGGCACGCCGGTCAAATCGAATTTCCTCTGCAATCTCGGGTATGGCGACCCGTCGGCGCTGAAACCGCGGCTGCCGCGGCTCGAATTCGGGGAGATCGCGACGATCGTCTGATCGGCGCAGGCTCGGGGCTACGTGAACGCCCGCGTTGCACGATTCGCATCGTGCTTTATGCTCCGCACCATGAATACGCTCGCTTTCGATACCTGCTTCGGCGCCTGCTCGGTGGCGGCGACCTGGCGTACGCCGGACGGCGTCGCCGGGGCCTATCGGTTCGAACGGCTCGTGCGCGGGCATGCGGAGCGGCTGACGCCGATGATCGGCGAGGCGATGGCGGATGCGCCGTTCGATTTCCAGCAACTCGAATGCATCGTCGTCACGACCGGGCCGGGGACGTTCACCGGACAGCGCGTCGGCATCGCGGCGGCGCGGGCGCTCGCGCTTGCAACCGGTGCGCCGGTCGGAACGCTTTCAAGTCTTGCGGTGATGGCTTACACGGCGGCGGTCGAGATCCCGGCGGAGATCGCCGGCAAGGTGCTCGCGATCGCGGTCGATGCGCGCCGGGACGAGATCTATTTCCAGTGCTTCACCGCAGCGGATATGATGCCGCTCGATGAGCCGCACCTCACGACGCCCGCTGCTGCCGCTCGCCTCCTCGGCGGGCGCGACGTGGTCGCTGTCGGGTCGGGGGCGGAGCTGTTGTCAGCGGCCGCGCGGGATCAAGGGCTCGTCGTCGTGACGCGCTTGCCGGCGCTCGAGCCGGACGTGCGGGCCATTCCACGTCATGCGGTCGTTCCCGGCTCGGGTCTTCCGCGTCCCCTCTATCTACGTCCACCGGACGCGAAGCCGCAGGACGGGGCTTCGCTCGCGAGGGTGCCATGAGCGACAATGCCGCGTTCGATCCGAAGTACGTGTCGTTGCTCTGGGCAGGGCCCGATCAGGCGGCGGAGGTCGCGCGGCTGCATGCGGAATTGTTCTCACCGGCCTGGTCGGAGGACAGCGTGCGTGCGCTGCTCGATCATCCGGCCTCGACGGCGTTCCTCGCGATGGTGGGCGGCAATCCGAAAACGTGCGTCGGATTCGTGATGGCGCAGCTTGCGGCGGATGAAGCCGAGATTCTCTCTGTCGGCGTTGCCAAGGACTGGCAGCGCAAGGGGATCGGCAAACGTCTGATCGAAGGGGTCGCGCGCGCCGCGCAGCGGGCGGAGGCGAAGAAGCTCTTCCTCGAGGTGGCTGCCGACAACGACGCGGCCATGGAGCTCTACAGCCGGGCGGGGTTCCTCGGCATCGGGCTTCGGCGCGGCTACTACGAGCGACCCGGCGGGCAAGCCGTCGATGCGGTGACGCTGGCGCTCAAGCTCTAGGCGCGCATGATCCTGGCAGCCTTGCAGAATCCGAGATTTTGATCCAGTAGAACACACGTACCGCGATGCATGGAGACGCGGGGCCACGAAACGGGAAACGCATCATGGCGGTCTCGAAAGACGAAAGCCTCTCGCGGCTCGAGGTGCTGTGCGCAGAGCAAGGATTGCGTATGACCGGCCAGCGCCGCGTCATTGCGCGGGTGCTCTCGGAGGCGCGCGATCATCCGGACGTCGAGGAGCTTCACCGGCGCGCGCATCTGGTCGATTCTCACATTTCGCTGTCGACGGTCTACCGGACGGTCAATCTGCTCGAGAAGAAAGGGATTCTCGAGCGGCACGCGTTCGGTAGCGGACGCGGGCGCTACGAGGAGGCGGCGCGGGGCCACCACGATCATCTGATCGACATCGGCACCGGACGCGTGATCGAGTTTCATAGTGCTGAAATCGAGAAGTTGCAGGAGAAGATTGCGCGCGAGCTGGGGTTCACGCTGGTCGGGCATCGGCTCGAGCTTTACGGTGAGCCGATCGACAAGAAGAAGCCGGCGCGCAAGGGCTAGAGCGCCTAGAGGATGAACAGGTCGGGCGTATGGGAACGTTCAGAGCCGCATCCATCCTGACCGGTTTTTTCGCGATGACCGTGCCGCTGATGCCGGTGCAGGCCGTGCTGCTCAAGGTGTCGCCGAAAGGCGCGCGGCGTTTTCCGCACTGGTATCACCGGCAGGTCTGCCGGCTGTTCGGCATCAGGCTTCACATCGACGGCGCCGTCTTGAGCGACAAGCCGGTGCTGCTGGTGGCCAACCATACGTCGTGGCTCGATATCACGGTGCTCTCCGCCGTAGCGCCGCTGTCGTTCATCGCCAAGAAGGAGGTGGCGGGCTGGCCGTTCGTGTCGTGGCTCGCCAAGCTGCAACGCAGCGTGTTCGTCGACCGGCAACGGCGCAGCGCGGTCGGCGATACGACGAACGAAATCATGGAGCGGCTGGCGACGGGCGATACCGTCGTGCTGTTCGCGGAAGGCACGTCGAGCGACGGTAACCGCGTGCTGCCGTTCAAGACCTCTCTTTTCGCGGCCGCGAAGCCGCCTGCCAAGGTGGCGGCTGCGGGCGGGGCGGATACCGCGGATGTCGTGCTGCAGACCCTCTCGCTCGTCTATACGCGGTTGCACGGCGTGCCCATCAACCGCTGGGCGCGTCCGATCGTCGGCTGGTTCGGCGACATGGAGATGCAGAGCCACGCGTGGTCGCTCTTGAAGGCAGGGCCGCTCGACGTGTGCATCCGCATCGGCGCGCCGATCCCGCTCGAGGACTTCGCCGACCGCAAGGATCTCGCGCGCCGCAGCGAGGCTGAAATCCGCGAGAACGTGGTGCGCCTCCTGCGCAGCTACCCGGAGGACGCCGAGATCGTGGTTACCGCGCCTGCGGCGGAGGACCGCACGTCGGCGCTGCCCTCCCGCAGCAGCTCGGTCTTCCGCTAATTCGATTCTATCGGTTCCGGCACGCCGTTAGCTGGGCTCACCGCGTTTCAGTTCACCTGAGAAAGCCGCATCCATGCTCCTGGCGCTGCTGGACAAAACGGATGTGCAATGCTGCAATGCGGCAGCATGGCGTGCGTCAGAGGGCAAAACGTGGTACCTGCCCTTTCCGCACAGGGGGACTGCTGGACAGCCGGGAACGCGAACCCTTTGGACGAACTCGATTCATCGCTGCTCGACGACGGGGCGCCCCAGGCGGCGGCCGAGTGCGAGCCCGCGCCTGCCGCCAAGCGTGTTTTCATCAAGACGTTCGGCTGCCAGATGAACGTCTACGATTCCGAGCGCATGAGCGAGGCGCTGGCTGCGCAAGGCTACGTCGAGACCGGCGAGCCGGCGGAGGCGGATCTCGCGATCCTCAACACCTGCCACATCCGCGAGAAGGCGGCCGAGAAGGTCTATTCCGATCTCGGGCGGCTGCGCGACATCAAGCGCGAGCGCGCGAAGGGCGGCAAGGAAACGCTCATCACGGTTGCCGGATGCGTGGCGCAGGCCGAGGGCGAGGAGATCG
>JAFKKW010000511.1 GCA_017304275.1 Hyphomicrobiales bacterium
GTGGGGCGCGTCCGCGACGGCGGTGTCGACGCCCATTTCCCGATACCAGTCGAGAAGTGCGGCCAGCGTGCGCATGTCGGCTTCGGTCTGCATGGACGCACCTTATCGATGGGCCGATCCAAATGCACGCGCCGGGCATTATCTCACTGGGGGGACCGGCTTGACGCTTGCGTCAATTGGGACCAAACCGACTAGGCAGCAGTGGTGGATGGGACAAGATAAATGGCGCGAGGTGATGCTGACCTTCCCGAGCGGGAGGCCATGGAGTTCGATGTTGTGATCGTGGGTGCGGGTCCGGCCGGACTTGCCGCCGCGATTCGCATCAAGCAACTCGCGGCCGAAAAGGGCGAGGAGGTTTCCGTCGTCGTGCTCGAGAAGGGCAGCGAGGTCGGCGCCCACATCCTGTCCGGCGCGGTGATCGATCCGATCGGGCTCAACCGCCTGATCCCCGACTGGCGCGAGCGCGGCGCGCCGCTCACGACCGAGGTCAAGGAGGACCGTTTCCTGGTGCTCGGGCCGGCGGGCGACATCCGGCTGCCGAACGTCCTGATGCCGCCGCTCATGAACAACCACGGCAACTACATCGGCAGCCTCGGGCTCCTCGTGCGCTGGCTCGGCGAGCAGGCCGCGGAGCTCGGCGTCGAGGTCTATCCGGGCTTCTCGGTGAACGAGGTGCTCTACGACGACAAGGGCGCGGTGGTCGGTGTTGCGACGGCCGACATGGGTGTCGGACGCGACGGCGAGCCCAAGGACGGTTACACGCGCGGCATGGAGCTTCGCGGCAAGTACACGCTGTTTGCGGAAGGCGCGCGCGGCTCGCTCACCAAGACGCTGATCAAGACCTTCGATCTCGCACGCGACAGCGAGCCGCAGAAGTATGGCATCGGCCTCAAGGAGCTGTGGGAGATCGCGCCAGAGAAGCACAAGCCGGGCCTCGTGCAGCACACGTTCGGCTGGCCGCTCGACATGAGTACGGGTGGCGGCTCGTTCCTCTATCACTACGGCAACAACCTCGTTTCGGTCGGCGTCGTCATCCATCTCAATTACGAGAACCCGTACCTCTCGCCTTACGACGAGTTCCAGCGCTTCAAGACGCATCCCTCCATCGCGCCGTTATTCGAGGGTGGGCGGCGCATCGCGTACGGCGCGCGGGCATTGACCGAGGGCGGCTGGCAGTCGATCCCGAAGCTTGCTTTCCCCGGGGGGGCGCTCGTCGGCTGCGCGGCGGGCTTCATGAACGTGCCGCGCATCAAGGGCAGCCACAACGCCATCCTGTCGGGCATCGACGCGGCCGAGGCCGTCGTCGGGGCGCTTGGCGAGGGCCGGTCGCATGATGTGCTCGAGCACTATGAAAGCGCGGTGCGGGGCGGCGACATCGCACGCGATCTGAAACGCGTGCGCAACGTGAAGCCGCTCTGGTCGCGATTCGGCACCGTGATCGGCGTCGGGCTCGGCGGCCTCGACATGTGGCTCAGGACGCTGCTGTTCGGCTGGTCGCCGCTCGGGACGCTGACGCATGGCAAGCCGGACTACGCGTCACTCAAGAAGGCGCGCAACGCGACGCCCATCGCCTATCCGAAGCCCGACGGGGTGCTGACCTTCGACAAGCTGACGAACGTCTCGTTCTCGGCCACGAACCATGAGGAAGATCAGCCGGTTCACCTCAAGCTTACCGATCCGCACATTCCCATCGACGTCAACCTGCCGGAATATGCCGAGCCGGCGCAGCGCTATTGCCCGGCGGGCGTGTACGAGGTGGTGCGAAACGACGCGGGGCAGCCGCTATTTCAGATCAATGCGCAAAATTGCGTCCACTGCAAAACCTGCGACATCAAGGATCCGAGCCAGAATATCACCTGGGTCTGCCCGGAAGGCGGCGGCGGGCCGAATTATGCCGAGATGTGAGTGTTTGGTCACGCCGGGTGGAGCAGAGATTCCAGTTAATTTAGCTTCGGATCGGCATTGAACCGGAGTCGCCAAGCGGCGCCAAGGTTTGCTACTCTGCCCGGAATGTCGTGCTTGGGCTTCCCTAAGAGGAACAACAGAATGAGCGTGCGCCTTAGCCGGTTTGCCTTCGTGATCCCCGTGCTGGCGATTGGGCTGATCGTCTCCTCGGGGCCCTCGCGCGCGGAGGCGGTCGATGGGGAGACCTTCGACGGCACGCATTCCCTGGTTGGCAGCTATCTCGCGGGGCGCTTCGCCCGGGCCCAGAACGATGCCGCCGAGGCGGCCGAGTTCTATCGCAATGCCTTGACGTTCGACCCCCAGAACGAGCTGCTGCTGGAGCAGGCGTTCCAGATCGAGGCCGGCCGCGGCGACTGGCCGCGCGCGTTCAAGCTCGCTGAGGATCTGATCGGCGTACAGAAGACGCATCGCATGGCCCAGCTCGCGCTGGCGTTGCGCGACTTCAAGGCCGGATCCTGGCGCAAGTCGGATGAGCATTTCAAGACGGCGGGCTCGGGCCCCATCGGGGAGCTTACGAGTGCCATGGGTCGGGCCTGGGTCGAGCTGGCGCACGACGATACGGCCGGTGCCCTGGCCAAGCTCGACCTGCCGAAGCAGGCCGAGTGGGCGCAATTCTTCCTGCGCTTCCACCGCGGGCTGATCGCGGATATCGCGGGGCGCAAGAGCGAGGCGCGCTCCTCTTTCGAGCGGGTCTATGCGCAGGACGCGCGGACGCTGCGCACGGCGCTCGCCTACGCCCGCCACGAGGCTTTTGCCGGTGACCGGAAAAAGGCGCTGGCGATCATCGACGAGCAGATCCAGCGCTCGCAGGGCGATGGTCATCCGCTGTTGCGCAGCCTCAAGACGGCCATTCAATCGGGCAAGACGGTCGGACCGATCGTGACGACGCCGTCGGAGGGCATGGCGGAGGTCTTCTACGGCCTCGGCGAGGCGCTCATTGCGGAAGGTGCCGCGGGCATCGGCGTGCTCTACATGCAGATGGCGCTCTACATCGAGCCCGAGCACCAGTTCGCGCTCGCCGCCCTCGCGAGCGCCTACGAGAGCAACAAGCAATACGCGGACGCCATCGCGACCTACGAGCGCATCCCGCGGACAAGCCCGCTGGCGACGGCAGTCGAGATCCGCAAAGCCTTCAACCTCAATTCCCTCGACAAGGTGGACGAGGCCCGGCAGACGCTCGAGCAGTTGCTCGCGCGCCCTTCGGAGACGGCCAAAGCGGGGACCGCCGAGACGTCGACGTCGGCATCGTCCGAGGCGGCGGCCTTTTCGCTTCCCGACGGCGAGGTGCTGCGGGTCGGTGAGCACGGCGAGGCGGTGCTGCAGCTTCAGGAGGCGCTGAAGCGGCTCGGGCTCGACGTCGAGACGCCGGACGGCAAGTTCGGCGACGCGACGCGCAAAGCGGTGATCGCCTTCCAGACCCAGAACAAGCTCAAGCCGGATGGCCTCGTCGGACCGAAGACGTTCCGCGCCATCACCGGCAGCAATGGGGCGCCGGAGGCGGCCGGCGGCGACGCCGTGATGGATGAGCCGGTTGCGCTCACGGTGTCGGACAAGCTCGAGATCCTGGATGCGCTCGGCAACATCATGCGGTCGCGCAAGCGCTACGCGGATGCCGTTCCCTACTACGACCAGGCGCTGGCACTGATCACCAAGCCCGAGCGCCGGCATTGGGTCTACTACTACGCGCGCGGCACCTGCTACGAGCGTCTGAAGAACTGGAACGCCGCGGAGGTCGATCTCGAGAAGGCGCTGTCGCTCTATCCCGATCAGCCGCTGATCCTCAACTATCTCGGCTACTCGTGGGTGGATCAGGGGCGCAATCTCAAGGAGGGCATGGCGCATATCGAGAAAGCCGTCTCGCTCAAGCCCGACGACGGCTACATCGTCGACAGCCTCGGCTGGGCGCATTACATGCAGGGCAACTACAAGGATGCGGTGCGCTATCTCGAACGGGCCGTGGAGCTCAAGCCGGACGATCCGGTGCTGAACGACCACCTCGGCGATGCGCTGTGGCGTGTCGGACGCGAGCGCGAGGCGCGCTTCCAGTGGGACCAAGCGCTGTCGCTCAAGCCGGAGCCCGAAGACGAAGCGAAGATCCGCAAGAAGCTCGAGACCGGGCTCACGGGCGTCTCGCTTCCTCACGCGACGAGCGAGGGTCCAGGCAAGCAGGCGGCGAAGACCGGTGAGGCCGACCAGAAGTGACGTCGTGGACCCGGTGCGCGAGCTTGCGCCGGCGAAGATCAACCTGACGCTCGAGGTGGCGGGCCGCCGTGACGACGGCTTGCACGAGATCGCGAGCCTGGTCGCGTTCGCGAGCGCCGGCGATACGGTCGCGCTGGAGCCCGGAGGGCGCTGCGGCGTTAGTGTGGCGGGCCCGTTTGCAGGCTCACTCACGGGCCCGAACATCCTCGAACAGACCCTTGCATTGCTCGAGCAGCGCGCACCGCAGCTCGCGCTGGGCGCCGTCCATCTTGAAAAGACGTTGCCCGTCGCGGCCGGTATCGGCGGCGGCTCAGCGGATGCGGGTGCGCTCCTGCGCGCCGTGCGGCGTGCGAGCGGGGTGGCGTCGGAGAGTGTCGACTGGCACCGGCTTGCGCGCCTGCTCGGCGCCGACGTGCCGGTCTGCCTTGCGTCGCGCTCGCTCTGGATGACGGGCACCGGCGAGGGGCTCTCCGAGATCGAGGGCGGGTTGCCGCCGCTCGACGCGGTGCTCGTCAATCCACTGGCCGACGTGCCGGCCGACAAGACGGCGCGTGTGTTCCGGGCGCTCGCCGCGCGGGCGCTCGATGCGGCCTATGCAACGCCCTCCGCGCCGCGTTTCTCGGACCACGCAGAGGTGCTGGCTTTCATGCGGGCGCACGGCAACGACCTTGCCTGCGCGGCCGAACGGGTCGTGCCTGAAATGGGTGCTGTCCTGGCTACGCTCGGCGGGTTGGCGTCCTGCGCGTATGCGTCGGTCTCGGGTGCCGGTCCGACGTGCTTCGGCATC
>JAFKKW010000512.1 GCA_017304275.1 Hyphomicrobiales bacterium
ACGCTCTCGCTGAAGCCGGTCGGCGGTCCTCCGGGCGATGCCACGGCTGAACAGATGGACGAGATTGCCGATCTTGCCGGATGCCGCGCCGACATTTCCGCGATCACAGCTGCCGCCATGCGCGGGGAGATCGATTTCAAAGAGTCGCTTCGGCAGCGCGTCGCGTTGTTCAAAGGACTCGAAGCGCACAGGCTCGAAGAGATTCTCGCGCGCGCGACCTTCATGCCCGGAGCCAGGACGCTGATCGCGACCATGCGCGCAACCGGCGCCCGGACGGCGCTCATTTCCGGCGGCTTCACGATCTTCGCCGCGCGGATCGCTGCCGCGCTCGGTTTCCATGCGGTCGTCGCCAACGCACTCGAGATCGAGAGCGGCCACGTGCTGGGCGTCGTGCGAGAGCCGATCGTCGGACCGGAGGAAAAGGCCGAGGCGTTGCGACACCTGATGCGCGACGGCGGACTGATCGCCTCCGAAACGCTCGCGGTCGGCGATGGTGCCAACGATGTCGCGATGCTGTCGGCTGCGGGCCTCGGCGTTGCGTTCCGCGCCAAGCCGATTCTCGCCGATCACGCCCGCACCAACCTCAACGGCGCCGTGATCCAGTACGGCGACCTCACGGCACTGCTCCATTTGCAGGGGCATGCGCGGGATCAGTTCGTTTCGGCGTAACTCTGATATTCACGTCGCTTCCCTGCGAACCCGTGAAACTCCCGGCGGCCCGGTCCGTAGATGCTTGCGTGCATCCATTCGGACATCACAAAGGAGATCACGATGAACAAGCACATTCTTGCAGCTCTGATGCTTGCGCTTTCCGGCTCGGTCACGCTGGCGGCCGGCGCGCAGAAACCGGACGAGTCCTCGCTTTCCGGAAAGGTCATGCATGATCTTTCCGCCAACAAGACCGGCACGACCGCGACCCCCACGGCACAGCCGGATACGCAGAGCCTCTCGGGCAAGGTGATGCATGAGCAGCCGGGCGCCGTGGGCGCAGGGCGTACCGACATGCCGACCGCGAAGCCCGCAGAGCAGAGCCTCTCGGGCAAGGCCATGCGCGATCAGCCGGGCAACAACTGATCTCGAGCGCGGCATCCTGCGAGGCGCCCGCAGGATCCCGACCGCTGCATCGGCTGCAAACTTGCAGAACGTCTTCAACGCCGTCCCATCGCCACCCGCAGTCTGAGATCAACAGCCCCGGGGTCAGCCCCTTCCGACCGCGCGCCAAAGGGCGAGGCGGAGATTTCGCAATCGCGCGTGGAGCGCAGACCAGAGGTCGATGAGCGTCGGGTGAACGCGGGTCCACGCCTGCTTCACCTCGAGGCGCACGCGCGTCTTGACCATGCGCCCATAGCGCCAGGCCCACGACGCGCGGATACGCGCGAAGAGCGCCTCCTTCCAGGGCGTGACGATGTTGTAGGCGGCAGCGAACCAGCCGATCTGCATCAACGCCGGCCTGGTGAGCAGGAAGACGCGGGCGATGAGGGCGGTCGAGGCGATCTTGGCGCCGACGAACAGCAAGCCGGCCGCAACGAGCTGGCCTTGGGCGATGAGGTACAGCGCCAGGATCTTGAGCGGAAACAGGATCGAGGTCGGCAGCGCGAGCGCAACCAGCGCGCCATAGGGCGGGAGCCCCGCGATCGCCTGCTCGATACGCGCAAAGACCCTGAAGCGCGCCAGCCACGCCAGGGCATCGACCAGCGGTCGCCAGCCCCACTCCTCGAACAGGAGGATCAGGGCGGCCAGCAGTTGAAGCGCGACGCTCAATGGCGGACGGATCAGGCGCCAGAGCGCACGCGCCGCCACCAGCGTATGCACGACGGCCCGGTGCGCGCGACGCGGCGCCCGTCGTGTCAAGCCGTCGCAGTTTTGCGCGGACATCGCTGCCCCGATCCCAGTCCTGAACCCGGCGAGCCTACAGGACTTCGCTGGATCGCGCAGCCCAGCTCCCATATCGGCTGCCGTTCCTTCCCGGCCTAGACTGCTTTGACAACGCCCGCCTCGTTTCTATACTTTTTCGATCAACTTTAAAGAAACAAACGCCTCAAGGGGGGAACATGACCTCACGTATCGGGCTTGCCGGAGCGGCGCTCCTCTTCTGCTTTGCGTTCACCAACGTCGCCGCGGCCGACGAGATCGTGGTCGAGATGCTGAACAGCGACGGGGACGGCAAGAAGATGCTTTTCAAGCCCGACTTCATCAAGGCGAACGTCGGCGATACCGTGAAGTTCGTGCCCACCCAGCAGCCTCACAATGCGCAGTCGATCCCCGAGATCTGGCCGCAAGGCGCGGAGCAGTTCACGGGCGAGATCAATAAGGAGGTCACCTTCAAGATCGAGAAGCCGGGTGTGTACGGCGTCAAATGCATGCCGCACTACGGCATGGGCATGATCGCGCTCATCCAGGCTGGCGACGAGCGGCCGAACGAAGCGCAGCTCGAGGCCTACAAGCCGCGGGGCAAAGAATCGACCAAGCGCTTCGAAGAGCTCAAGGCGCAGGTGGGCAAGTAGGCAAGCGTATGCAGAGCGCCGCCTGGGGCCGCGACGCTTTGTCATTCCTTCGTTCTTGAGTCAAGTTTGACAGAAGCAACTCAATTTCTATACTCTCCCGGTAAAGTTTATGCCAAAACATCTGGGGGAAACATGAAACTGCATCCCGGCTCTGCCGTCGCCGCTCTGCTGCTCGCCGTCTCGCTCGGAGGCACCGCCTCGGCGGAAGAGCACGTGGTCAAAATGATGAACGCGAACGGCAAGGGTAAATTCATGCTGTTCGAGCCCGAGTTCATCAAGGCCAACATCGGCGACACCGTGAAGTTCGTGCCGACAAACAAGGGGCACAATGCCGAGATGATCCCTGATCTGTGGCCGGAGGGCGCGGCGGAGTTCAAGGGCGATCTCAACCAGGAGGTCGTGCTCACCATCGACAAGCCCGGCATCTACGGCATCAAGTGCCACCCGCACTATCCGATGGGCATGCTGGCGATGGTCGTCGCCGGCGATCCGACGAACAAGGCGCAGCTCGACACCTATACGCCGCCCGGCACGGCGGAGAAGCGCTACACGGCGCTCAAGGAGCAGGTCGGCCAGTAATCAGGTCACGCGGGTCTAGAGCCGTTCCGGTTTTGTTGGAATCGGGGAACGGCTCCAGGTCTTTGTTTGGGCCGTGCTTCTTATCGGACTTCGTGAGGGCACGGCTTCGCCATGACCCGGTTCCCACTTTTCCGGACGCACTCTAGTAGGCCGGCGGCTCGTCGATCGGAGCGGTTGTCCGAGACGCAACCTCGGGCAGCCGCTGTTCGACAGCTTGGGGAGGCGAAGCGTCGGAGCCTGCCTCCAATGCCGCGGCCAATTCCTCGCGGGCTTTCTCCGCCTGCCGCTGGCGGTTCCAAAGGCTCGCGTAGAGACCGTTGCGCGCGATCAGCTCGGCATGCGTGCCGCGCTCCACCAGATGGCCCTTGTCGAGCACGATGATCGTGTCGGCGTGCACGATGGTCGAGAGGCGGTGGGCGATGACGAGCGTCGTGCGGTTGGCGGCGACGCGATCCAGCGCGTCCTGGATCTCCTTCTCGGTGTGGCTGTCGAGGGCGCTGGTCGCCTCGTCGAGCATCAGGATCGGCGGCCCCTTGAGCAGGGTCCGCGCGATGGCGACACGCTGCTTCTCTCCACCCGAGAGCTTCAATCCGCGCTCGCCCACCATGGTCGCGTAGCCCTGCGGAAGGGTCGCTATGAAGCCGTCGATCTGCGCCAGGCGCGCGGCCTCGTGCACCTCTGCGTCGGTGGCGTCGGGGCGGCCGTAGCGAATGTTGTAGAGGATGGTGTCGTTGAACAGCACGGTGTCCTGCGGCACGACGCCGATGGCGCGCCGCAACGACTGCTGCGTGACGTCGCGAATGTCCTGCCCGTCGATGGTCACGCGTCCGGAATCGATGTCGTAGAAGCGAAACAGGATGCGCGAGATCGTGCTCTTGCCGGCGCCTGACGGGCCGACGATCGCCACCATCTTTCCGGCGGGGACCTCGAAGGAGATGTCGTGCAGGATGCGGCGATCCTTGTCGTAGGAGAACGACACGTGCTCGAAGCGCACCGTTCCCTCGCGCACGTCGAGGGGCTTCGCGCCCGGCCTGTCCTCCACCTCCGGCTTCTCTGCGAGAAGCGCGAACATGGTTTCGAGGTCGACGAGCCCCTGCTTTATTTCCCGATAGACCATGCCCATGAAGTTCAGGGGCTGGTAGAGCTGGATCATCACCGCGTTGATCAGCACGAAGTCGCCGACCGTATGCGTGCCGGCCATGACGCCGCGGGCCGCAAGCCACATGACCAGCGTCATTCCGACGGTGAAGATCGCCGCCTGGCCCGCGTTGAGGACGCCGAGGGAATAGTAGGTCTTAACCGCAGCCTTCTCGTAGCGGGCCATCGACGCGTCGTAGCGGCGCGCCTCCACCTCCTCGCTGCCGAAATACTTCACGGTCTCGAAGTTCAAGAGGCTGTCGATGGCCTTGGTGTTGGCATCGGTATCGCTCTCGTTCATCTCGCGGCGGATGGCGATGCGCCGCTCGGAGGCCGAAAACGTGAACCACATGTAGACGGCGACGGTCGCGAACAGGATCAGGACGTAGGTCCAGTCGAAATAGAAGACGAGCAGGCCCGCGACCAGCAGCATCTCGATGACGGTCGGGGCGAGCTGCATCACGCCCATGCGCACGATGAGGTCGATGCCGCGCGTGCCGCGCTCGATCACGCGCGAAAGGCCGCCGGTGCGCCGCTCGAGGTGAAAACGCAGCGAGAGTTTGTGCAGGTGGCGGAAGGTGCGGTTGTTGAGCTCGCGGATGGCGTGCTGGCCGACGCGCGTGAAGAGCACGTCGCGGATCTGGTTCAGCACCATCATCAGCACGCGGCCGACGCCGTAGGCGACGATCAGCATGGCGATGCCGAGGCCCAGCGCCT
>JAFKKW010000513.1 GCA_017304275.1 Hyphomicrobiales bacterium
AGCTTCAGGCGATCAGGGATGAGTTCGCGACGCCGCGCAAGACCGAGATCGTGGACATCGAGGGCGAGGTCGAGGACGAGGACCTGATCGCACGCGAGGACGTGGTCGTGACGGTCTCGCACAAGGGCTACATCAAGCGCGTGCCGCTTTCGGCCTATCGTGCGCAGCGGCGCGGGGGCAAGGGACGCTCCGGCATGTCGACGCGGGATCAGGATTTCGTCACGCAGATCTTCATCACCTCCACGCATACGCCGGTGCTGTTCTTCTCCTCACGCGGCATGTGCTACCGGATGAAGGTGTGGCGTCTGCCGGCGGCGACGCCACAGGCCGCGGGCAAGGCGCTGATCAACCTGCTGCCGCTCGCGCAGGGCGAGGTCATCACCTCGATCCTCCCGCTGCCGGAGGACCAGGAGACGTGGTCGAAGCTCGAATTGATGTTTGCGACCCAGAGCGGCGGCGTGCGCCGCAACGCGCTTTCCGATTTCGAGAACATCAACCGCAACGGCAAGATCGCCATGAAGCTCGACGCGGAGGAGGGGGCTGCGCCCGACCGCATCGTGTCGGTGGCGATCTGCTCGCCGGAGGACGACGTGGTGCTGACCACAGCACAGGGGCGCTGCATCCGGTTCCTGATCAAGGACGAGGTGCGGCTGTTCAAGGGGCGCGATTCCTCTGGCGTGCGCGGCATCAAGCTCGATGACGGCGACGCGGTGATCTCGATGGCGATCCTTACGCACGTCGATGCTTCGCCTGCGGAGCGCTCTGCCTATCTCAAGCAGGCAGCGCAGATCCGCCGCAGCGAGGGCGGCGAAGAGGGGGACGTCGGAGAGGCCGAGATCGAAGCGGAGGAGGGCGAGGAAGCGGCTGCGGAGCTTACGCCCGAGCGCTACGCGGAGCTTTCGGCTAAGGAGCAGTTCGTGCTCACGGTGTCCGAGCGCGGGTTCGGCAAGCGCAGCTCGTCCTACGAATACCGGACGAGCGGGCGCGGCGGCAAAGGCATCGTTGCGATGGTCGTCAACGAACGCAACGGCGATCTCGTGGCCTCGTTCGCGGTCGAGCATTCGGACCAGATCATGCTGGTGACGGATGGCGGACAACTCATCCGGTGTCCGGTTGATGACGTGCGCATCGCGGGCCGCAATACGCAGGGCGTGCGCATCTTCAAGACCGACGACGAGGAACATGTCGTTTCAGTCGAGCGCATCTCCGATGAAGGCTCGGACGGCGAGAACGGGGACGATACGCCGGAGGCGTGATCATCCGACGAGTGGGCAGGTGTCCGATCTGTCTCCAGGCGGTATCGTCACGAGGCGGCTTTCTCGTGGAAGCCGCCTCAATTTTTTTCTATCGCAGTATTCCGTAATTATACGGACGTAGCTCCACTCTGAAGTCGAGATTGCCGCTGCGGAGCTTTTTCTCTTTACTTTCCGAAAGCAGTATAGATAGCCGCGTGAGCGGAGCAGATCGCTGTCCTGAAAAACACGTGACGCATCAACGGAGTGCAAAAAAACACACGGGTGGCGTCGCCGTTTATTGCCTGTGGCGGGCTTGCATCCGTCCGTACGGCGTCAGCTTGAGGGCGCCGGTCTGTTTGTTGACTTGAATAGTTTAGTATACTTTTTTCAAGCCAAGCATGGGCTTGGCGGCGAATGTTCGAGGTTGGCCCCTGCGCTTTTTGGCATCCCTACTGAGTAGGGAGCGTATGGTGGGGGACAAGCCATGACATCCACTCGCGATTCCGCGAATACTTCGCATTTCCAAAGTCATTTTTCGTATTCGCAAAGTCTTGGCGCAGACGTTTCCGAAGGAGCCCTTACCGCGGAGGGGCGGAAGGACATCTCCTCGGTCAAGCTCATCACCGCTTTCGCCGTGCTCGCCGCGAGCCCCGCAACGGTTGCGCAGGCGCAACAGGCGGCTGAGCCCGCAGACGAGCTTCCCCCGCTCGTCGTCGAGACTAAGGCGAAGCAAAAGAAGCAGCAGGCCGTCGCCAAGAAAAAAGCCGCGCCGACCAGCCCGGTTCCGCAGGCACCGTCTGTCGAGCCCGTGGCCGAGCGGCCGCAGACGCCGCCGCTGCCCGGACAGGCCGGTCCCGTCGCGCCGGGGCAATACAACGCCGAATTTTCGACCTCCAACAAGATCACTGGGCCGTTGCTCGACACGCCGCAGACGGTAACCGTTATTCCGGGGACGATCCTCAGCGAACGCGGCGCGACGAACCTCACGCAGGCGTTGCGCAACACACCGGGCATCACGTTCGACGCCGGCGAGAACGGCTTCTCGACGTCGATCAACAACTTCAAGCTCCGCGGCTTCGATACTAGCGGCAGCGTCTTCGTCGACGGCGTTCGCAATTCCGGCAGTTTCGCGCGCGACATGTTCAACGTCGAGCAGGTCGAGGTGGTGAAGGGAGCCGCCGCCGACAACGGTCGCGGTGCAGCGGCGGGTTACATCAATATCATTACCAAGACGCCGACCACGGAGAACTTCGTTCGCGGCGAGTCGAGTCTGGCTTTCGACGACTACGGGACGGATCCGCTTTTCCGCTCCACCATCGATATCAACCAGCGCATCGGCACGGTTGCCGTGCGCATGAACGGCATGATCGAAGACGGTGGCGTCATGGGGCGCGATGTCGCCGAGGCGGAGGCCTACGGTCTGGCGCCGTCGATCGCTTTCGGACTCGGCACGGAGACGCGCGCCATCTTCTCCTATGAGCGCCTCGAACGGAACGATCTCCCCGATTGGGGCGTGCCGGGCGCGACGATCCGAGGGTTGAAGACTTACAATCCCGTGACGGCGGGTGCGTCGCGTGACGAATTCTACGGCCTCAGGAGCGACTACGATGACGTCGTCGGCAACCGGGCCATGGCTCGGTTCGAGCACGATCTGTCGCCTCACTTCACCCTGTCCAACCAAACCGTGTGGGAGCAGACCAGCCGGGATTCGCGCTACACGGTGCCAACGGGGATCGTCGCGGGGCCGCCTGCAATGGCGACGGGGCAGATACAAATGTATGACCGCGTCAACGAGCTTTGGAGCAATCAGACCAATCTCGCGGGCACGTTTGTAGCCGGCGGCTTCAAGCATACAATTTCGACGGGTATCGAATATACCAATGAGCAGTCCGGAGCCAATCAGTTTGGTTCGGGCAACCCCGGCAACACCAGCTTGTTCGATCCGAATCCCGGTCGCTACAATGGCCCGTGGCCAACCCTCAGCGGTCGCAATGACGTCGAGATCGACACCATTGCCGCCTATTTCTACGACACCGTCCAACTCACGCGGCAACTCGAACTCGTCGGCGGACTGCGCGTCGAGCACTACAATTACGAGATCGGGAGCAAGGTCTATCCAGGCGGCGCGTCGGGTACGTTCGACGGCTTGGACGGCAGCGAGACGACGCTCGGCGGAAAGATCGGCCTAGTCTACAAGCCGGTGCAGAACGGCACGCTTTACGCGTCTTACGGCACGTCGGCAGTTACGCCCGGCTCCTATCTGTCAAATCCGGATATTTCCCGCGCCGGCGACGACGCCCTGCCGGGATTTGCTCCGGAGGCGGATCCCGTCACGATCGACAATTATGAGATCGGCGTGAAATGGGATTGGTTTGGCGGCAAGCTGTCGACGACGGCCGCTGCATTCCGAACGGAGAAGAATGGTGTGCCGCACAAAGTGCGCAACAATGCTGCCACGTTCTTCGAAGACGGAGTATTCTACGAAGAACAGGTGGTTCAGGGCATTGAACTTGGCATCGCAGGCAATTTGACCGACCGCTGGAAGGTCTTCGGTGGTCTGTTGCTGCTCGACTCGGAGCGCAAAAACAGTGCCCAGTACAACTACTTGCAGTGCCGGGACAGGCCGGGCGATTACGGTGTTGCAATCGGCGATTGCGGAACGCCCGGTGTGACGACGAATGGCGACGAACTCGCATTCACGCCCAACTTCTCCGCAACGCTTTGGATGACTTACGACGTGACCTCTGAATTCACGGTTGGCGGCGGCGTGCAGTATACGGGCGACTCGTTCCTCGGCCGTCCCGATGATGCGTTCCGCGTGATCAAGAACGGCGTGCCTGGGAAGCTGCCCGATTATTTCCTTGTCAACGTGATGGCCTCCTACGACCTGACGGATAACGTCGCGCTGCAGTTCAACATCGATAACGTGTTCGACGAGGATTATGCGCTTTCGACCAACTGGGGCGGCTCGCGTGCCACGCTCGGTGCGCCAAGGACTTACCGCATCGGCACGAGCTTCGATTTCTGACTTCTATCGGAAAGAATTACTCGACATCTCCGGCTCGGGCGTGCTTGTTACGCCCGGGCCGGACCGCTTTTACCGAGACCTGCGATCGGCGCTTCGAACCGATAGGGTCCGAAGCGATCCTGGTTTAAGACGGACGTGCCGGGCCTGCTCCGGCAATTCGCGTTTCAGGAGTTAACGATGCTCGTCACGATCCCCGATGTGCTGAAGCCCGAGGAAGTGGCGCATGTCCGTCGCGTGCTCGAGAGCACCGAATGGGTGGACGGGCGCGTCACGGCCGGTGAGCAGGCGGTCAAGGTCAAGAAGAACCTGCAGGTGCCGATCGAGTCTCCGGTGGCGCAGGAACTGGGCCAGATCGTGCTGCGGGCCCTTGCCAACAACCCGAAGTTCATGACGGCGGTGTTGCCGCTGCGCGTGCTGCCGCCGATGTTCAACCGATATGACGAGGGGATAACGTTCGGGGCGCATGTGGACGGCTCCATCCGCGCGCCCGGCGGACAGCGCATGCGAACGGACGTGTCCTCGACTCTATTCCTTACGCCGCCCGAGGACTATGACGGCGGCGAGCTCGTCGTGCACGATACCTACGGCACGCATAGCGTGAAACTGCCGGCCGGGCACCTCGTCGTCTATCCGGCGACGAGCATGCACAGTGTGACGCCCG
>JAFKKW010000514.1 GCA_017304275.1 Hyphomicrobiales bacterium
TGTTTCAGATAAAAACGCCGGCTTTCTCACGCTCCAGGAAACGCAGCCAAGGCGTGCTCCTGCTCCGGTCGTCGTTTGTGCATCGAAGTCTTCCGGGATCCAAACCATGGCGAGAACGCACCAAATCACCATCGACGGAACTCGCTTCGAGGCGCGTCGCGGCGCGTTGCTTCTCGACGCGGCCCTGAGTAACGGCGTCGACCTGCCGCATGATTGCCGCGCTGGTCATTGCGGCACCTGCTGCGTGCGGCTGGTATCCGGAAACGTGCAGGGCGGCGAAGGGTCCGAGCCGGGCATCGTGCATGCCTGTCAGTGCCGGATCGTCGCCGATGCGGTGATCGAGATGGGAGAGCCATCGGGGGTTCGCACCGTCGATGGCGTGTTGAGCTCACTGCTGCCGCTCTCCTCCGAGGTCATGGAGGTCGGCATCCGGACGGATCGCGCTCTGCCCTATCATGCGGGGCAATACGCGCAGGTGCAGTTCAAAGGCTATCCGAGCCGTCCGTTCAGCATCACCCATCCCTTGCGCGGCCATGCGGACGGCCGCTCGATCTGGTTTCAGGTTCGGCGCATGAAGGAGGGGCGTGTCACGCCGGCGCTGGGCAAGCGTATCCGGCCGGGCCATCGGGTGACGCTGGCCGGACCTTATGGCTCCGCGCACTTCCGCCCGAATCTTGACGGCCGGTTGATCCTGGTCGCCACCAACACCGGGTTTGCGCCGATCTGGTCCATTGCCGTCGCCGCGCTGCGCGAAAATCCGGCGCGCGGGATGGTGATCATCGTCGGCGGCCGCAGCATCGAGTCGCTTTACATGGGTCCAGCGCTGGCGCGGTTGGCCCGCTTCCCCAATGTCGTTGTCGTGCCCGTTTGCAGCGCATCGCAAATCCTGACCACGGGAGTGAACCCGGGCCGGCCGACCGACTATCTGCCGCAGCTGTTGCCGAGCGATGTCGTCTACGCCTGCGGCGCGCCGGCGATGGTCGATGCCATCAAATCGATCGCCGCGCTCGCCGGGGCGGTGTGTCACGCGGATCCATTCCTGCCGACCACAAAAGAGGCGGCCGAGACAAGCGTTCTGACGCGCGCCAAAGGATGGCTCGCGGTGCCTTCGGTGTGGCCGCGGAGGGAGCAAGCTTTAGATCGCTCGCGCGGCGCGCGCGAGCCGCACTTCGATCCGTACCAGGTGGCTGAAGCAAGAGACGGGTGAGACGTCATTTTCCTCGACAGAGCGCATCGCCTTTGCTGGATCTGGCTCGGAGATGGAGCACATCTTCGGTCTCGTGGACTTTGCGCTTGCGGTGTGCTGATCGCTTCCGGCCTTGCCGCGGTCGCGGATGCCGCTTCCGATCCGGCCAAGGTTGTCGGTCCGAATGCCTGTGCCGAATGCCACAAGCAGGAAACGGAAGCCTGGAAGGGATCGCATCATTTCAAGACGTTCAGTGAAATGCCTCGCAGCACCAAGGCCACCGAGATCGCGAAGAAAATGGGCGTGCGGCGGATCAGAACCGAAAGCCTGTGCGCGAGCTGCCACTACACGGTGCAGCAGAAGGAGACCGCGCAGCAGCCGATCGCGGGCATTTCCTGCGAGTCCTGCCACAGCGGTGGGAAGGACTGGATCAAGATCCATAGTGAGTTCAGCGGCAAGACGATCCTGTTCGAGAGCAAGGCCGAGGCGGCGTCGCGCTGGAAGCTGTCCGAGTCCAAAGGGATGATCAGGCCGCGTGCGGTCTATCAACTGGCGAAGAACTGCTACGGCTGCCACGTCGTGCCGGAAGAGGACCTCGTCAACAAAGGCGGCCACAAGGCGGGCAGCGACTTCGAGCTCGTGTCGTGGTCGCAGGGCGAGGTACGCCATAACACGTGGCATTCGAAAGGCCGAGACAACGTGCCGGCCAGTGCGGCACGGATGCGGATGCTTTATCTCGTCGGCCTCGGCGTCGATCTCGAGACGGCGCTACGCGGGATCGGACGCGCGAAAGCCAGATGGCTGTATGCCTTCGAGATGGCAAAGCGCGCCGACCGGGCGCGCAAGCAGCTTGCCGCTGCGGCGAAGGCGGCGCCGAACGTGCCGGAAATCGCAAAGATGGTCGAGCTTGGCCATGCGGCCGGGCTGAAGCTCAACAACGAGCGTGCGCTTACGGCCGCTGCCGACGGCCTCTCCACGCTGCTCGTGCGCATCACCGAGACGTATGACGGCAGCACGATGGCCGGGCTCGACGGCCTTATTCCCAAGCCGGACAAGTACAAGGGGATGGCGCGAAAGCCGGCCAGTTGATGCCAGCCGAATGGCGACTTGAGTGAGCGTGATGGACGGACGATTGCCGCGATTGATGCTGGGAGGGGTGCCGTGAGACCGGTGGGGCGACGCGCATCCGGCCTCTCCATCGGCGGTCGCGATTCCGGCGCCACGAAGCAACTCGTCGGCCGGTCGATGCAGGCGCTTGCGATCGCGGTGCTGTCCGGCGGCTTTGTCTGGCTGGTGTGGATCTACGGCACGGGGCTGCGCGATGCGCGCTATCTCGATGGCTGGGTGCTGGCCTGCGGCATGGGCGTGCAACTCTATTTCCACATCGTCCTCAAGACCGGGCAGCTCTCGCCGAAATCCGCAATGCGCTGGCGGAAGGTGCATATTTTTACCGGCTATCTGCTGGTCGCCGCATTCCTTTCGCATTCGAATTTCTCACTGCCGGACACCGGGCTCGAATGGGCGCTGTGGTCGGGCTTCGTCGTGGTCACGCTGAGCGGCGTCTTCGGCACCTATCTCGCCTGGTCGCTGAAGGCCAAGCGCCGGATCGACGACGGCGTCAGCTATGATCGCATCCCCGTGCTTCGCGCCGGGCTGGCACGCGATGTCCACGCCGCCGTCGTCGAGTCCGATCCGCCTTCCGCGCAGATCGCCTTGCCGGGGCTTCCCGGACTACCGCACGACGCGTGGATCATGGACCTCTACACCGCTCACCTGCGGGACTTCTTTCAGGGGCCTCGCAATTTCACGGCGCATCTCACCGGCTCGCAGCGTCCGCTCAAGCAGATCCTCGACGAGATCGACAGCCTGTCACGGTATGTCGACCCGCAGAGCCAGGAGAAGCTGATCGTCGTCAGGGAGCTGGTGATCGAGAAGGACCGGCTCGACTTCGCGCGCGTCTATCTCGGCCTCACCAAGGCGTGGTTGTTCGTGCACGTGCCGGTTACCTATGCGCTGATCGTGGTTTCGGTGCTGCACACGCTCGTCGTCTACGCCTACTCCTCGGGAGCGTGGTGATGTGGCAGCTCGCCTCCCGGCGCGACCGGATATCGATGCTGGCTGCATGCGCGACCGTCGTCTGCGTGGTGCTGGCGTTTCTTTTCTCGAAGGGTACGCAGTTCTTGATGCCGGGGCCGCTTTCGAGCGCGCATGGCGCGATCGAAAGCTGCAACGCCTGTCATGCCAAGAGCGGCAGCGGTAAATTGAGCTGGGTGCACGGCCTCGCTCCCGGCGAGCCGCTGGCCGATAGCAAGGCGTGCCTCGCCTGCCACAAGATGCCGGATACGGCCTTCAACGCGCATGGCGCCTCGACAGAGGCGCTCGTGAGGAGCACCGAGCGGCTGGCGAAGATCGCTTCACAGACCCCGCAGCCGCAGTCGGCGCGGGCGCAGAACGTCGCGTTCCCGACGCATGACATGGCCGCGGGCGGGCTCGCTTGTGCGACCTGTCACCAGGAGCATCAGGGAGCCGGCTTCAATCTCAGCAAGATGTCCAACGAGCAATGCCGCTCGTGCCACGTGGTACGGTTCGACAGCTTCGATGGTCATCATCCGAAGTTCGAGGGTTACCCGTTCAAGCGTCGCACGCGCATCGTCTACGATCATGCCGGCCACTTCGGGAAGCACTACCCCGAGGTCGCGAAGAAGAGCCCGGCCAAGCGCATTCCCGAGACCTGCTCGTCCTGCCACAACAGCCGCGACGACAGACGGCTGATGGCCGTCGCGCCGTTCGACCAGACGTGCGCCACCTGTCATCTCGACCAGATCGTCGGCAAGGAGCGGGCGACCGGCCCGAAAGGAATCGCCTTCCTGTCGCTGCCGGGACTCGATCTTGCGACCCTCCGGAAGAAGAACGCGCCGATCGGCGAATGGCCGGAGGCGTCCGAAGCCGAGCTCACTCCGTTCATGAAGGTGATGATCGGACGCAACGAGCAGGGCCGCGCCCTGATCAAGACCGTCGGCGGTCTCAATCTGCAGGATCTGGCGGGTGCGAGCGATGCTCAGATCAAAGCGGTGACGGATCTGGCTTGGGAGATCAAGCGGCTGTTTCATGCGCTGATCAAAGGCAAGGCGTCCGACGCGCTGGGCGACCTCAATATCGTCAGCGGCGCCAAGTTGAGCACGAGCCTCGTGTCCGATCTCACCGCGAGCCTCCCGCGCGACGTGGTGGTCAGCGCGCATCAGCAGTGGCTGCCCCATCTCGCCAAGGAGATCGCCAGCGGTCCGATCGCGATCAATCCAGCGCTTCGGTATACTTCGGCGCGGAAGGTGACCTGACGGACGCAATCCAGTTCGGCGCCATGCTGCGCTACGGTACGAGCTTTCCGCCGCGCCTCAGCGAACTGGCCATTCTGGTCACTGCCCATCACTATCAGTGCGCGCTGGAGTGGCATTTCCACGAGAAGCCGGCACGCGACGCCGGGCTCTCCGATGACATCATCGAAGACCTCAGACTGGGCCGGACGCCGACGATAGACGATGACGATGCTCTCGACGTCTATCGCTTCTCGCGCGAGCTTCATTCCCTTTCCCGGGTAGGAGAGGCCAGCTATGCAGCCGTCCTCGATCGCTGGGGGGTGGTCGGCGTCGTCGAACTGACGGCCCTGATCGGCTACTACACGATGGTGGCGATGACCTTGAACACGCATGCCTACT
>JAFKKW010000515.1 GCA_017304275.1 Hyphomicrobiales bacterium
GGCTCTCCTACGACAGCAAGATCACGTTCAGCGCCAAGGCGACCGAGGTCGCGCCGACGAAGCTCGGGCTCAAGGCCGGAGAGACGATCACGGTGCTCGAAGCCATCAAGGCCCTGGTGGTCAAGTCCGCCAACGACGTGGCGGTGGCGGTGTCAGAGACGATCGGCGGCACCGAATACCAGTTCGCGCGCCTAATGACGGACCGGGCGCGCCAGATCGGCATGACGTCCACGACGTTCCGCAATGCCTCGGGACTGCCCAACCCCGCGCAAAAGACGACGGCGCGGGACATGGTGACGCTCGGGCTCAGGCTGCAAGACGATTTCCCCAACCACTACCGCCTGTTCTCGACGCCATCGGTGACGATCAACGGAAAGACCTACAAGACACACAACACGCTGATGAGCGGCTTCCCGGGCATGGACGGCATCAAGACCGGCTACACGCGCGCCTCGGGCTTCAACCTGGTGTCGTCGGTGAGAGCCGACGGCAAGCACGTCGTCGGCGCCGTGTTCGGCGGCAAGACGGCGGCGACGCGCAACGCGCTGATGCGCTCGCTGCTGTACACGTCGCTGGCCAAGGCCTCGACCGAGAAGACCCGCATGGGTGGACCGCAACTGATCGCGACGTCGCGTCCCGCGAAGCCGCCGGTCATGGCGCGGGCCGATGCCGGGTGGAGCGCAAAGACCAAGAAGAGCCCTTCGGAGAAAGCACCCAAGGCGCCCGCCAAGGTCGCCGTGCAGGCCCCGCCGCCGGCTCCGGCGCCCGCCCCGGCCGTGCGGCCGACCGGGCACGATCCGATCGGCGCCATGCTCGCGGAGGGCGATGCGTCGCCCGCCGGGGCGGCTCCTGGCCCGCAGGCTGTAGCGGAGCAGGCATCGCCCGCCCCTCGCCTCGATCTCGCGGCTTTGCGCGCAGCGATGGCCGAGCCCGAGTCGGCCGCGGTGGAGACCGGATCGGCACCGGCCTCGGCTGGGGATGCGCCGCAGGACATCGCCGGCCTGATCCGTAATTCGATCGTCGAAGGCGCCCCACCCGCGCAGGCGCGTGCGGTCTCGGACACGCACACCGCGCCCGTGGTGCGGCCGCCGTCGACGCTTGACGCCCAGGCAAGCGCGCTCGCTTTCGTCTCGCCAGCCCAGGCCGAGACATCTGCCGGCAGGAGTGTCCGGCCGGCTCCTGTGGCGCCGCCGCCTTCGCACCTCCAGGGGCCGCCGCCGACGCAGTTCCGGGCATCGCCCGTGGGCACCGGCTACGCGATCCAGATCGGCGCCTACAGCTCCGCCCCAGAAGCACAGGCCAAGCTCGATCTGGTGCGCAGCCGGGCCGTCGGGCTGCTCGAGGGACATGACGGGGTCACCCTGCCGGTGCAGCGGGACAACCGTCAGATCTTCCGCGCCCGGTTCGTGCATTTCGACGAGCCCGCGGCGTCAAACGCCTGCCTCGAGTTGCGTCGCCTCGCCATCGACTGCTTCGTCATGAAGGCGGATTAGAGCACTGACCTTCGCCGGGGGGCTTCATGGTTCAGAGTTGGGTTTCGGTCGCCGGCATCGCCATCGACCTCGCGGGCTTCCTGCTGCTGTTGCGCGAGTGGTGGCTGGCGTTCTTCCACGAGACGGCGATGATCGACTTCCAGCAGCAGCGCACGTTCCAACAATCGATGCGCCGTCACCAGCAGGCGACGGCCTCGGAGCAACTGCGGCCGCATCTCGACACCTTCGCGCGGATGCAGGACGAGATGGCGGATCGCGGCGCGCGTAGCCGGCACCTGGCGACGCTCTCGTCACGCAAGCGGGCGTTCGTGCTGGCAACGGTGCTGATCGTCATCGGCGCGCTGCTGCAGCTCGCCGGGCAGATCCCGGCGGATCTCTTCGCGGCGCTCACCGGTCTTGGTTGAGGAGCACGTCCTTGGCCTCGTTGACCTGGGCGGCGAGATAAGTGGAGCCGCCGCGGTCGGGATGCAGCTTCAGCATGAGATCGCGATGGGCACGGCGGACCTCCTCGTCCGTGGCTCCCGGCGCGAGCCCCAGGATGTCGTAAGCCTCGTCCGGTGTCATGCGTCCGTCGCCGTCGCGCATGGCCCGCTCGCCGCGCGAGACGTCCTCCCGCCAGCTCGGGTGGATGCGATCGAGGTAGGTTTCAAGAAGCTGTGCCGATTGCGGATCGACGAAGCGGCAGTCGTGCCAGAGCAGCGCCAGCTCGGCGGGCTTCAGGGTGTCGAGATCGCGGCCGGCGAACATGCCTTTCAGCACGCGACCGGACATGGCGCCGGTGTCGTGGTCGAGATCCATTGCGAGGTGCTCGGTCGTGACCGTCGACGTCTGGCCGGACGACTTCTGTGTCGGACCGCTCGGCGTGCCCGCACCCCAGCCCAGGAGCCAGGCGCCCAGCGCGCCGAGCAGGCTCGCAGGTCCCGCCGCGCCGCGCACCAGGAAGATCGCTGCGGCCCCAAGGGCCAACGCGCCGCCCGCAAGCCGGAGTTGTCGCGCCATGGCGGCGGGGTTGGCGCGCGTGAAGCCCGAGATCAGGAACAGGCCCAATACGAGCGCGGCAAGGCCGAGTAGGAAAAATTGCATCAGCGCGTCACTCTCGCGACCATCCTTTCATGTCTACCCGATTGACGGCGTGATCCCAACAAATCCGGCGCAACCATCGTAGGGCTAGTTGCGCATCTGGCCAAGCAGACGGCGCGCACCTTCGCCGCCGGGCTTCGACAGAAGGGCGTCGAGCGCCTTGCGGCCGCCGGCCGCGTAGACGGCGACGGCCGTCAGGAGCTCGCGCAGCTCGGCTGCGGCGCCGGGGCCGAAGCGGCAGTGGGCTCCCTTCGTCAGGCGTGCGATCTCCTTGAACGCGCGGGTCGCGTTGGCGTCGTCGCCCTCCTGAAACAGGAACGCGGGAACGCCGAGCAGCGCCAGCTCGCCGGCGCGGCCCGCAAGCTCGTCGATCGGCTCCTCAACCGCATCGCCGACGTAGACCAGGGCACTAATCTTCGTCTTTTCCGACTCGCGGCGGGCGTGGGTCAGCACCTTGCCGATCTGCGTGAAACCGCCGTGGCAGGCGACCTGCCGCATGAGGGACGCCAGCGCGTCGGCATTCGTCACCCATTTCGAGGCTCGCGCCTCACCTGCGCCGCGGAAGTACATGAGCTGCACCTCGAGGGAGCCGATCTCCTTCACGGCACGGAACATCTCGGATTGCAGCGCGAGCGCCATGTCCCAGGTGGGCGCGCGGCTCATGGTGGCGTCCATGGCGAACAGCAGGCGGCCCCGCCCTGCTCCCGTCGTCGGTGCGAGCGCCTTCACCTTGGCGAGAAAGTCGGCCACCTCAGTGCTGGTCGAGGTCGCGGGTGCGGGCGCGCGGCCCGTGTCCTGGGCGGCGGCCGGGATCTTGCCGTGCTTGACGTCGGGCGGTTTGGTCTCGCGCGCCATCGGGTCTCCGCAGGTCGGGGCCGTCCATCTTAACATGGCGAGCCTCGTCGGGCGCGGCAATGGCACTACGGGAGAGCACGAGACCCTACGGCGCATCGCGGATCAGGCGGGGACGTACGTCAGCCGCACCACATCCTCGCCCATCGGGTCACTCGCCACGAGGTGGAGCGGCGGCCGCGGGCCAGCGAAGAACGGCTTGCCGCGACCAAGCACCACCGGATGCATGTAGAGCCGATACTCATCCACGAGACCGAAATCGGTCAGGCTGCCCGCCAAGTCCGGTCCGGAAACCGAAATCTCGCCTGCCAGTTCCTGCTTCAACCTGCCGATCACGGCTTCAACGTCCGACGCGACAAGCGTGGCGTTGGGGCCGACCGACTTCAACGAGCGCGACACGACCCATTTCGGCAGCTTCCGCCACGCCTCCGCGAAGTCGCGCAGATCCGGCGTCCACTCGGGATGGTCTTCGTCCCAGTAGCGCATGAGCTCGTAGATACGCCGACCGTAAACGCTGCCCGTCAGGCCGGCGACGTGCTCTATCCAGTGGCGAAAGAGGGCGGGCCCGGGCGCGAATTCCTCATGATCGACATAGCCGTCCAGAGACTGGTTCATTGCAAAGACTATTCTCGCCATGCTGCAAATCTCCGCGCAGATCCTTCGATGTCCATAAGCTTCAAACGCGGTCGGCCACAAATCGATCGTGGGGCCGGCGAAAGCCGCCCATCGCTGTCGGCGCGCGTTCTCGGAAGACGGCTCAGTCGGCGCCGGGCATGCCTTCGGTCAGAAGGCCGACGTTGCCGCCGGTGGCCGTGATGTCAGTGGTACGCACGCGCTCGGTCGCAAAGCGGACCAGGTAATTCGGGCCGCCGGCCTTGGGACCGGTGCCGGACAGGCCCTCGCCGCCGAAGGGCTGTACGCCCGGCACGGCGCCGATCTGATTGCGGTTGACGTAAAGGTTGCCGACCTTGGCGTGCTCGGCCACGTAGTCCGCCGTGTAGGCCATGCGGCTGTGCACGCCGAGCGTCAGGCCGTAGCCCGAGGCGTTGATGGCTTCGACGACCTTCGGCAGATGGCCGCCGGCGAAGCGGACTACGTGCAGGATGGGGCCGAAGACCTCGCGCTCGAGCAGCCCCATGCTCTCGATCTCGTAGCAGGCGGGCGTCACGTAGGTGCCGGCGCGGCAGTCGGTCGGAAGCCTGACATCGATCAGCTCGCGCGCATCGCGCTGCATGCGGACCTTGTGGGCTTCGAGCGCATCCTGCGCCGCCTCGTCGATGACGGGGCCGATGTCGGTCGCGTAATCGAACGGGTCGCCGACGTCGAGGGCGTCGATGGCGCCGGTCAACATGCGGATGGTGCGGGTCGCGATCTCGTCCTGCACGAACAGCACGCGCAACGCCGAGCAACGCTGGCCGGCGCTGTCGAAGGCGGAGCGCACCGCATCGCGCACGACCTGCTCGGCGAGTGCGCT
>JAFKKW010000516.1 GCA_017304275.1 Hyphomicrobiales bacterium
TCCTAGAGCTGCGCAACCCGGATTTCAACACGGCGGTGCGCATCGCTGATACGATCAACGCCTTCTCAACGGAGAAGTACGGCCGGCAGGTGGCGCGCGAGCAGGATCTGCGCAGCGTGGTGCTGCAGCGGCCGGTCGACGTCGGCGCGGCGCGGTTCCTGGCGGAGGTCGGTGCGCTCTATACGGAGGCTGACGGCTCGGCGCGGGTGGTGATTGACGAGCGAACGGGAACCGTCGTCATCGGGCGCGACGTCCAGATCCAGACGGTGGCCGTGTCGCACGGCAATCTCACCGTGCGCATCACCGAGGGAGCCAACGTCTCCCAGCCGGCACCCTTCTCAGACGGCGAGACGGTGGTCGTTCCCGACTCCCTCGTCACGGTCAACCAGGAGGGCGCGAACCTCGGCATCATGGGCGGCACAAACCTCGAAACGCTCGTGCGCGGCCTCAACATGATGGGACTGAAGCCGACGGGGGTCATCGCCATTCTGCAAGCGATCAAGACGTCGGGTGCGCTGCAGGCGGAGCTTGTGGTGCAATGATGCTGCGATCTGCGAAACGCACCTTCCCGGCCCTCATGGGCGTGGCGGTGCTCGCGGTTCTGCTGGGCGGGCCCATCTCGCCCGCGGCGGCTCAGCAGGACTGGACGCCGACGGTCGCGACGGCTCCGGGCGGAACGTTATACGATCCCGTTCCGGGCGCGATGAACCGCGCGCCGACGCGGATCGATCCTCGCTACTTCCCGTCACAGCGCAGCGTTGCTCCTCAGACGCGGCACGCGCCTCCTCCTGCCGCATGGTCTTCGGTCGTGACCGGCGCATTGCCGCAATCCGCCGAGCAGGGCCAGCCGCAACCGGCCGCGCCGCGCGCGGCTCCCGACACCGCCATCGTTCCGCCGCTCGACAATAGCCTTTCGCCGGTCCGGCCCACTGCCACCCCTGCCACTACCACCACGACCGCTCAGGCCGTGGCGGCCGCGGGTGCCGTCAAGGTCGAAGATCCGGCGGCGGCGCCTTCCCTCTCGGACAACGGCGAGGGGGAGTCGCAGTTCAAAAAGCCCGGACCGCTCGAGGCGCTTCCTCCCGACGCCAGCGCCGCGCAGCAGTATTGCTTCAATACGGCCGACAGCGCGGCCGATGCGCGCTTTGCGTGGCAGGCCAAGAAAATCCAGGACATGGAAGCCGAGCTCGACAAGAAGGCACAGCAACTCGAAGCCAAGACCGAGGAATACAAGCACTGGCTCGAGCGGCGCGACGAGTTCGCACGCAAGGCTCACGAAAAGCTGGTGGGGTTTTATAGCCGCATGCGCGCCGACGCGGCGGCGGTGCAACTGGCGGCGCTCGACGAGGAAATGGCCGCGGCGGTGGTGATGAAGCTGGAAACCAAGGTGGCAAGTCAGATCATGGGCGAGATGGATCCGGAGCGGGCTGCCAAGATCGCCTCGATCATTTCCGGGGCCGGGCGGGTTCCGTCGGACAAGCGGCATGCGGCCCAGCAGGCGGGGGCTGCGCCGCCGACACCGGCTGGCGCGCCCGCGGAGGCGTCCAGATGATGCAGAGGGTGGGGACGACGCTGCGTTTCCTTTCCAAGCCGGCGCTCCCGCGGACGCCGGCCTTGGTCGCTTGCGGGGTGCTTGCGCTGCTCTCGGGCGGCTGCGCCAACGAGATCTCGGATTTCAACCGGCAGCCGGCGCTCAGCGCCGTCGGCTCCGGCCTGCTCGCCGACCGCGTTCCGCTTCCGGCCGAGCCGGTGCCGCAGCCGGCCTACCGTCCCGGCAACTCGATCTGGCAAGATGCGAGCGCGGATCTCTTTCGCGATCCCCGCGCGCGCAAGATCGGCGACGTGGTGACGGTCAAGATCTCGATCAAGGACAAGGCGACCCTCGACAACAACTCGAAGCGCTCGCGCGATTCGACGACGAAGCTCAAGCCGAAGCTCGGTTATGACTTCAAGACCACGGGCGGACTCAATCATAACGGCGATCTTTCCATCGATGTCGAGGCGGAAGGGGAGACGTCGACCGACAGCAAGGGCGGCATCACGCGCTCGGAGAAGATCGAGCTCCTGATCGCCGCCGTCGTGACCGGCGTGCTGCCGAACGGCAACCTGATCGTCAGCGGCAGTCAGGAGGTGCGCGTCAACTACGAGGTTCGCGAGCTCAGCGTGGCCGGCATCGTGCGGCCGCGGGACATCGCGACCGACAACTCGGTCGAGTACGACAAGGTTGCGGAAGCGCGGATCTCCTACGGCGGACGTGGTCGGATCTCCGAGGTCCAGCAGCCTGCCGTCGGCCAGCAGCTCTTCGATCTCCTGACGCCGTTCTAGGGAGCGACCGCATGGCCAGCGCGGAGGCAGCGGCGGATAAGGGTGGTGGCGGCCTGATCGGGTTCGCCATCATCACCGTTTTTGCGCTGGGGCTCGGCGCGGGCTTCGGCTTCGTGGTGGCCAACATGCAGACCGCGCCGGTCGAGATCCAGGCGGAGGCGGGCGCCAAGGACGAGGCCAAGGAGGCGGACGGCGCGAAGAAGACGGCGCTGCAGAGCGCCGACGGCACCGCAAAGCTCGTCGCCATGACGCCGATCGTCGTCAATCTGGCGGAGCCGCAGGACGCCTGGATTCGCATCGAGGCCTCGCTGCTCGTGCAGGGCATGGACTTCGGCGCCGATGTCCTGGCGGGCCAGGTGGCCGAAGACTTCGTCGCTTATCTCAGAACCGCCGCGCTGTCGCAGTTCGAGGGGCCGAGCGGTTTCCAGAACCTGCGCGAGGACTTCATCGACCGGGCCAGGATCCGCGATCCCGACCACATCAAGGACGTCATCGTCCATGGGGTCGTGATCGAATGAAGCGGCTGGCTGCGCTTTCCCTGCTGATGCTGCTCGTCCTGCCCGCCGCGGCGGCGGCGCAGGGGCTCAACTTCGAGGGTTTGTTGCCGGCCGGCGAGCAGACGGTCACAGGGCGCATGGTGCAGCTCATCGTGTTGATCACGATGCTGTCGGTGGCGCCCGGCCTCTTGATGATGGTGACGTGCTTCACGCGGTTCGTGATCGTGCTGTCGCTGCTCCGGACGGGAATCGGCCTGCAGACGACGCCGGCCAACATGATCCTGGTCAGCCTGGCGCTGTTCATGACCTTCTACGTCATGGCGCCGACCTTCGACCGGATCTGGCAGAACGGCCTCAAACCGTTCGCGGAGAACAAGATCAGCGAGGAGGAAGCCTATACGCAGATCACGCAGCCGCTGCGCGAGTTCATGCAGGCCAATGTGCGGCCAAAGGATCTCGAGCTGTTCGAGGATCTGGCGCAGGAGCGTTTCGGGCAGCGTGCGCCGGATGCGCCGGTCGCGCTCCGCGTGCTGATCCCGGCGTTCATGATCTCGGAGCTCAGGCGTGGGTTCGAGATGGGATTCCTGGTGGTGCTGCCCTTCCTCGTCATCGATCTCATCGTGGCGACGCTTACCATGTCGATGGGCATGATGATGCTGCCACCGACGGTCATGAGCCTGCCGTTCAAGGTGCTGTTCTTCGTCCTGATCGACGGCTGGAACCTGCTGATCGGAGGGCTGGTCCGCTCGTTCCCGTGAGGGCCTCCGCCTCGAGATGCCGATACCTCCAAACGCCAGCCGTGACCGGCGTGGACGATTTTATGGTGGGGGCAAATCCCTTTAACTCGGGATCAATATATCGCGTCTACTGTGTGGCGTAGTGGCAGATTGGGTTTCGGGGGGATAAGCCCGAGCGCGCTGCCGCGGTGTAGTGTGGCCGGTACAACGGTCGTAATCGCGTAGCGTAGGGTAATGAGATGAGTAGCCTGAATACGAATGTCGCGGCCATGACCGCGTTGCAGACCCTTCGGAATACAAATTCCGAAATGCTTCAGACGCAGAACCGCATCTCGACCGGTCTGCGTGTTGCCAATGCCTCCGACAACGCAGCCTACTGGTCGATCGCGACGACGATGCGCGGCGACAAGAGCTCGATCTCTGCTGTTTCGGACGCTCTCGGCCTCGGCTCGGCCACTGCCGAGATCGCCTCAAAGGGCATCGAGACCGCCATCGATATCGCCGGCAAGATCAAGGACAAGCTGCTTGCCGCCCGCACGCCCGGAATCGACCGCTCGAAGATCCAGAGCGAAATCACGGAGCTCCAGGAGTCGCTCAAGGCTGTCGTCGACGGCGCCAGCTTCAACGGCCAGAACTGGCTGACGGGCGACAGCTCGGCTGCGACCACCACCCGCTCGATCGTCTCGTCGTTCACGCGCGGCTCGGATGGCTCGATCTCGATCGGCACCATCTCGGTCGATCTCGACAATACCCGCCTTGTCGACACCGCCTCGGGCTCGGCCAGCGGTCTCCTGAACACGGAGGCAACCAGCGGCTCGACGACGTACACCGTTCTCGACCTCGACATCTCGGCCCTCACCGACGACACGGACGACCTCGGCGTCATCGACGACATGCTGTCGACCCTCGACACGGCCATCGGCTCGATGACGGACGCGGCTTCCAGCCTCGGCGCCATCAAGACCCGCATCGACATCCAGAAGGATTTCGCGGATGCCATGAAGGCGGCCATCGATAAGGGCGTCGGTCAGCTCGTCGACGCGGACATGAACGAAGAATCGACTCGCCTGCAGGCCCTGCAGGTCCGCCAGCAGCTCGGTATCCAGGCGCTCAGCATCGCCAACCAGCAGGCTCAGTCGATCCTGTCGCTGTTCAGATAGTATTTTTCTTCTATCGCACGATCAGAAGGCCGCGCCCACGGGCGCGGCCTTTTCTGCATTGTGGCGCCGAAACTTACGCCGGGCTTGTGCGAGGCTTGCAGAACGCCGGGCCGGGGGCTCCGAGGGGCCGGTCTGGTGATTTTGAAACACAGCTTAACTGT
>JAFKKW010000517.1 GCA_017304275.1 Hyphomicrobiales bacterium
CGCGGCGTTGCTGCGCTGCGCAATGCCCGTTTGTCCGGGCTTCTCTTTCGCAATGAGACCATGACCGTGGCATCGTCATCGCTCGAGACCCCGCTTGGAGACGGCAAGAGAAAGCGCGTCGTCGTCGCCATGTCCGGAGGGGTCGACTCCTCGGTGGTCGCCGGTCTGTTGGCGAAGTCGGGCCACGAGGTGATCGGCATTACGCTGCAGCTCTACGACCACGGGCATGCCGTCGGCCGCAAAGGAGCCTGCTGCGCCGGTCAGGATGTCGAGGACGCCCGCCGCGTCGCCCAGAAGCTCGACATTCCCCACTACGTCCTCGACTACGAGAAGCGCTTCTCCGACGCCGTCATGAAGTCGTTCGCAGAAAGCTATGTCGCGGGCGAGACGCCCATTCCCTGCGTCACCTGCAATCAGACCATCAAGTTCCACGATCTCTTGGGGACGGCACGCGAGCTCGGCGCCGACCTGCTCGCCACCGGACACTACATCCAGCGCCGCGACGGACCTCAGGGACCCAACCTCTTCCGCGCCAGCGACGCAGACCGCGACCAGAGCTACTTCCTGTTCGCCACCACGCGCGAGCAGCTCGCGAGCCTGTGGTTTCCGCTCGGCGCAATGCTGAAGCCGGACGTGCGCGCGCTCGCGCAGGAGCTTGGACTACTCGTCGCCGACAAGGCCGACAGCCAGGATATCTGCTTCGTTCCCAAGGGGCGCTACAGCGACGTCATCGAGCGCCTGAAGCCGGGCGCGCTTCAGGCCGGCGACATCGTCCACGTCGACGGGCGTCGTCTCGGCCGCCACGACGGCATTATCAACTACACCATCGGCCAGCGCCGCGGCCTGAAGATCGCCTCCGCCGAGCCGCTCTACGTCCTCTCCCTCAATGCCAAGCGCAATGAGGTGGTGGTGGGACCACGTGCCTTCTTGCACACCCGCACGCTTGTTCTTAGGAACGTCAATTGGCTCGGGGATGGCACCCTCGAGGACGCCGTAGGCAACGGGGGGACCGAGGTTTACGCGCGCATCAGATCGTCTCAAGCCCCGCAGCCGGCGATGGTTTCCGTCGGTTGCGAGGGAACCGTCACCGTCACCTTGCGCGACGGGGAGCATGGGGCCGCGGCCGGCCAGGCCTGTGTCCTTTATGCGGACGGCACGACCGAGGCCCGCGTGCTGGGCGGCGGATGGATTGCACAGGCCATGAAGGCCGATAAAATGCATTGGTTGGAGTCGCCCGCATGACGGCGCGGAAGCAAGACGTGCGAACCGGAAGGGCCTGCTGCGACACGCAGGTTTCGGGCAGCAAGACTTCGGTGGGAGACAATCGCGTGCACAATTCCAAGACCCAGATGATGAAGCCTCGCTTGCGTGTCGAGGACCTTGAGCGCGCAAACGGCCGCATCGTCGGCATCGGCCGCATCGAAGAGGACGTCGTCAAGACCGCCTACCGCCGCTGGGCGCCGATCTATGACCACACCTTCGGCCGCGTCTCGACCGAAGGCCGCAAGCACGCCGCCCAGGTGATCAACGCCAGCCTCGACGGCGGCCGCGTGCTCGAGGTCGGCGTGGGGACCGGCCTGGCCCTGGCCGACTATGGCCGCCACCTCGAGGTGGTCGGCATCGACCTCTCGCCGGACATGCTGGACAAGGCCCGCGAGCGCGTCGCCAAGGAAGGCCTGGACCATGTCGCCGGCCTGCACGAGATGGACGCCGGCGACCTGCAGTTCCCCGACGACTCCTTCGACATCGTCACCGCCATGTTCGTCATGACCGTGGTGCCGGAGCCCGAGCGCGTCATGCGCGAGTTGGCCCGCGTCACCAAGCCCGGCGGCGAGGTACTGATCGTCAACCACTTCAGCCAGACCGAAGGCGTGCGCGGCTGGGTCGAGCGGCGCATGGCGCCGTTCGCCGAGATCATCGGCTGGCGCTCCGTCTTCGATCAGTCCCGCGTCATGGTCTGCGACAACCTCACCCTATCCGAGCGCAAGGCGCTGCGCCCGTGGGGTATCTTCACGATGATGCGCTTCAAGAAGAACGCCGAGCAGGACCAGAAGCCCATCGCCGCCGAGTAAAGCGACGGCGGGCAGCCCTTCCATCATCGGAAATGCAGGATTGGCGTGGCGGCGCTTGACGCCGGACCCGCCGATTCTTATAGAGCAGGGTCTTTGGCGGGATAGCTCAGGTGGTTAGAGCGAAGGTCTCATAATCCTTAGGTCGGCGGTTCAAGTCCGCCTCCCGCTACCAAAATTCCCTCAAACAAAATTAAAGACTTAAATCAGAACGTTAAGACTACATCGTACGCCAGAACCCCCTTCAAAATTATGGCGTAGCGGTGGGGCTAGGGCCGAAGCTGCTTCGGATCCGACTTCCGTCTCACCTTCCGCCAAGCAGGAACCCCGATTTCCCGCATGACCACCCTTTCGACAGATCGGAAAAAGAGGATGCTGGAGGAAACTCGGCCTGCAGCCATTTCGTTCGTCGAGGACATGGAGTACCTACGAGAATTAGTGGCGAAAGTCACCACAAACCGCGGCGAACTCCGACGGCTCAGCGCGGTCCTGCGCCGGCTCTTAGTGGAAGGAGACATCGGAACTATTGCGGCGCCTCGCATAGGGCGCATCAAGTTGCGTGCACCGGACAACAAGGAGATCTACAAGCTACCGGCTCAATTAAAAGTGCTGTTCTTTTATGGTGGCGGCGCTTCCGTCTTTGGATTCAGCTTATCAAGTCAGCTGATGTTGAACGCCGGCCAAGCGACCAACCCGGAAGCGCAGGGTGCGGTAGTACGGGACGCACTTAGCGACTACGACCCAGCTGGCTCGATCGAACTTCGTCTCGATAACTTCCTATCGCAGAGGGTTCTCTGTTGGAGAGGAATGTGGGCTACGCGCAGAGCGATAATTAAGCACATCGCCAATGTGGCGTCTGGTGTACATTCCGGTGCACTCGCAACTGAGGATGACGCCATAATCGACAAGATGCGAGCATCGGCACATTATACCGTTGTCGACGGAAAACTTGCGGTGCATATCTTGCCAGAGTTCGGGCCCGACAGTGCTCAACTGACCTACACTCCGACTGCCGAGTTGCCCCAATCATTCTCAGCATCATCGTTGGATCCAGTGCTCGTAGAGCTTCTTGTCACCGCTAAACTGCTAGCGGAATCTCCGGATGTGATCGATCTGGAGCGCGCCGTAATAAATGAATGTGTCGCCCACGGTCTCGTAGCCCGCGACTAGTTACCCGCAGCAGCAAAAAATTCAATTCCCAGGCTGGTTGCTCAAGTCAGATATTCGAGCGGCACATATTTTTGCGACCAACGCAGCCTTATGGAAATAGAGGTTGGCCGAGACCTCGAGCTTCGACCGCTTGGTGCTGACTTCGCCAAATGAACGCCATATAGAGATCCTTTCCAAACTTCTGAGGCCGACTAAGTCCAAGGCATCCCACGGCGACGGAGCGCGGTAATGACTGTGGCCGCCTCTGAAGCCGCTCATTCGCGCCGCCGGTGCCCTCAATACCTCGGTACCGACGGCAGCTCGGAAAAATAAACCCGAAAAAATCCGGGAGCCGGAACCCCGGCCCGCCTCGTGCGTTGGTCGCCCGGCGCGTCATTGTATGACGCAGACCGTTAGGGGCATCCGGTTGCGTCACTCGGCCGGATGCCCCATTGGCATCCGCCCCCTTCCAATTCGAGCATGGCCTCAACCCGCAAGCCGCGGATCCTCGCTGTCGTGCGCGTGCGCGGCCGCCCGCAGCAGCTTCTCGCTCACCTGACCGCGGTCGAGAATGACCTTCTGGTCGTGTACCGATGTGACGGCTTTGAGCGGAACCAGGAACTCGCCGAAATTCTCGACGTAGACGCTGAGGTCGTTCGCGGTGATGTCGTGCACCGCACCGATTCCTTCCTCGCCTTCGGCAAGAAACACCATGAATTCGCGCTGTATGGTTTCCCGCATGACATTCTCTCTTCTGGCTACACGCTGCTATTGGGCCGGCTGAGGTGGATTTTGCTGCGAGTTGGCCGGCGGCGACGCTGGAACGTTGCTCGCCTCCTGGTTCGACGTGGGCCCGGAAAGCATCACGATCAAAGCCAGCACAATGACGAGCCCGACGATGAAAAGCCCGGTCGCGCCCCACCGCTTGTCTTCCGCCCGTGTCCGCAAGTCCTCCGGTCTTCCGTCATCGCTCATGGGAGCCTCCTCGCGCATTTGTAACTTCAGGAGAAAACGTCCCGCCTGCTTGAGGGTTCCGAGGCGCCGTCTTGCCGTTACACCGCCATGATCCCGGCGCTCTTTGCTTACCGATAACCACGCCCATGCGAAGATCCCCGGCGTCGCGCATGGGAGGAACACCCGATGCGATTTTGCGTTAAGATTGAAATGGATCGCGAAGGGGGAACCAGTTGAACGGGTCGAAACACATCATGGTCCCCGGTTTTCTCATCCGCCGTGTCGCCGCTCTCTGGCTCGCGGCGGCACTTCTGCCGGCAGCGATGACTGCTGCCACCCTCCCGGCGCGCGCGCAGAGTGGCGCCGAGGGAAATGCCGAAGAACCCGCAGGACTCACAGGCCCCGCGGCGCTGGCCGTCGTGTCGCTGCGCGATCAGCGCATCGCGATCTACGACTCCCAAGGTCATGCGATCCGCGCCCGCGTCTCGAGCGGACAGACGGATTACGAGACACCGGTGGGTGTCTACAGCATCCTGCAGAAGAACCGCGATCACTACTCGAACCTCTACGACGACGCGCAAATGCCCTTCATGCAGCGCCTGACCTGGTCCGGTATTGCGCTCCATGCCGGCGCGCTGCCCGGCTACCCCGCCTCCCATGGCTGCGTCCGCCTGCCCTACAGCTTCGC
>JAFKKW010000518.1 GCA_017304275.1 Hyphomicrobiales bacterium
AATGCGTCCGGCATCAACGACGGCGCTGCGGCGGTGGTGCTGATGAGCGCCGCGGAAGCGAAGAAGCGGGGCGTGAAGCCGCTGGCGCGCATCGTGTCGTGGGCGACGTCGGGCGTCGATCCGTCGATCATGGGCACCGGTCCGATCCCGGCCTCCAAGAAGGCATTGGAGAAGGCCGGCTGGAAGATCGAGGATCTGGATCTGATCGAGGCCAACGAGGCGTTCGCCGCGCAGGCCATCAGCGTCAACAAGGGGCTTGGCTGGGACACCGACAAGGTGAACGTCAACGGCGGCGCCATCGCCATCGGTCATCCGATCGGCGGCTCGGGTGCGCGCATTCTCACCACGCTCCTCTACGAGATGCAGCGCCGCGACGCCAAGAAGGGCTTGGCCACGCTCTGCATCGGCGGCGGCATGGGCGTTGCCATGTGCTTGGCGCGCGACTGATCAAAATCGCTCCCTTCCCACTCCGATGGGGAGGGAGCATCCCACCCATTTGCGCTGCATCACTTTGCTGGCTCGCCGCGACGCGCGCAGGGCACTAATCGCATCACCGAAATCAATCAGAAACCGGCTCTAGGGAGATTCTTCTATGACGCGCGTTGCTGTGGTTACCGGAGGCACGCGTGGCATTGGCCACGCCATCTCCACCGCACTCAAGAATAAGGGCTACCGTGTCGCCGCGAACTACGCTGGAAACGACGCGGCCGCCCAGCAGTTCCAAGTCGAGACGGGCATCCCCGTCTACAAGTGGAACGTCGGCGACTACGACGCATGCGCGAAGGGCGTCGCGGAGATCACCAAGGCGCTCGGCCCGATCGACGTGCTGGTCAACAACGCGGGCATCACGCGCGATGCCATGCTGCACAAGATGACGCCGCAGCAGTGGCGCGAGGTGATCAGCGTCGACCTCGACTCGGTCTTCAACATGAGCCGCCTCGTGATCGACAGCATGCGCAGCCGCAACTTCGGCCGCATCATCAACATCTCGTCGATCAACGGCCGCAAGGGCCAGATGGGCCAGACCAACTACTCGGCCGCCAAGGCGGGCATGCACGGCTTCACCAAGGCGCTGGCTTTCGAGACGGCGGCCAAGGGCATCACCGTCAACACCATCGCGCCTGGCTACATCAACACCGAGATGGTTGCCGCCGTGCCGAAGGAAGTCATGGAGAGCAAGATCCTGCCGCAGATCCCGGTGGGCCGCGTCGGCGAGGCCGACGAGATCGCGCGCGCCGTGACCTTCGTGGCGGCAGACGAGGCGGGCTTCATCACGGGCGCTTGCTTCGACATCAACGGCGGCCACTACATCGCGCTTTAAGCTGCGGGAAACGTCGCTCTTACAGAATGGCCGCGGAGGTTTTCCTCCGCGGCTTTTTTTTGTTTCGTGCGGCGCTGCGGATACGCGGCTGGATCCCGGCCTCCGCCGGGATGACGTTGAGGGGCCGGGCAGGCGCTGAGCCGAGAAACTTACGTCACACCGGCGAAGGCCGGTGCCCAGACACATCCGAAAAGAAAAGGCCGACCGCCTCCCTGAAGCCGCCGGCCCTCGTCTGGTTGGTTGCGCCGAAGCGCGCGCTATCCGCGGATGCGGGAGCGGACGATGCGGGGGAACTCCTCATCGGCCTCGGCGCCGAACGAAGCCGCCGGACGCTGGTCCTGCGCCGGCCAGCGGTCGTTTTGCTGGGGCGGCGGTGCGCCATAGCCCTGCGGCGACGGCGGTGCGATCGGACGGGATTGCGGTGGCGGCGTCTTACTCGCCGCCACGCGCTGCGAAGCCGGTGCGCCGCCGAACCAGGCGTCGATCAGGTCGATCTCGTCGGCCGACAGGTTGAGCCCCTGCTGACGGCAGCGTGCCACCACGAAATTGCGGAAGCGGCTGGCGAAGAGATTGGCCGAAGCGCCCTGCTCGAACCAGGGATCGGCCTCGCTCACCACCTCGAGCACGAAGCGGACGTCGTCGCGCCGCACCTCGAGGCCCATGTCGCGGGCGCGCTCGCCGATGTTGGTCAGCGTCTGCTGGCCGGAGAGGTTGTTGGCCGTGATCTCCTCCGCCATCACCTCGAACAGCACGCGGTACTCGGGGGGCGAGAGGGGCGGCGCCTGACAGGCCTCGTGAATGCGCGCGATGGACTGCTGGATCTGCGAGGCGTGGTCTGCCGTGCGCGCTTGCGGCGGCGAGCCTGGATGCGGACGCGCAGGGATGTCGGCATTCTGTGCCGGCGGCGTGGCGGTGAACCCGCCGGGTGCGTAGGCCGGATCCTGGCCGCGCGGTGCCGGCATGCCGAGCGGGCGATCCGCCTGGGGCGAGAAGCCGGCGGGCTGCCCGTAGCCCGGCTCAGGCCGATGCGGCTGCAGTGCGCGCGCATCCATGGGCGGCAATGACGGCTCGGGGCGGTCGTCGCGGTGCGCATAACGCGGCTCGTCGTAACGCGGCGCGGGTGCGGCGCGCTCCGCGGCACGCGGGTCGTAGCGGGCTTCGTAGCTGGGCTCCGGCCGGCGCTCCCGCGGGTAGTCGGCGCGAGGCTCGTAACGGGGCTCCACCGGCGGTTCCGGGCGTCGCTCGCGCGGGGCCTGCGCGTCGCTGCGGACCTCCGGACGCGCCTCGATCTCGCGCGCGACCTGACGCGTCGGCTCGTAGGCGAAATACGGCGGCTGATCGGTGAGCTTGATGTCCTTGGGCAGTGCGCGGGCGAGCAGATCGCGGAAGGTGCCCGCGCCGCCCCACGCCGACCCGACCGTCTTGTCGTGGCCGAGCGCGCGCACGGCGCGATCGGCGAGCGACTCGAGCGGCACCGGCTGTCCGGCAGAGCGCACGGAGCCGACCACCTCGGCGACGATCGACTTGCGCATGCCTTCGAGGTCGGCGGACGTCGGCTCGCGCAGCGTCCCGCCGGATTTCACGTCCTGATCGATGCGGCCTTCGAGGAGCAGCGCGATCAGATCCGCTTCGCGGATCTCGCCGTCGCTGATGGCGGTGTAGGGCTGGGCCGTGTGGTCGTTGGCGAACACGACCGTGCGGCGGGCGTGGGCGCGCAGGCGATGCAGGACGGGCGTGAAGTCGGCGTCGCCCGACAGCAGGATGAACTCGTCGAAGCGCGTCTCGTGGTTGAGCACGTCGCGGACGTCCATCACCATGCGGATGTCGGCCGAGTTCTTGAGCTGGGCCGTCAGCGGCGGGCAATCGACGACCTCGAAGCCGGCGCGCAGGAAGTGGTGGCGCACGAACGGGAACGAGTTCATGTCGGTCGAGTTGTCGCTTGCGTTGCGGCGCGGAACGGGGTTGCCGTAGCAGCGGCTCATGACGATGCGGCGCGGCGTCGTGAAATTGGAGCCGTTGGTGGGCGTGATCAGGCGGCCGCTCTCGATCTCGCGCAGCCACAGCGCGGCGTCCTTGGCGAACCGTTTGGCCGCTTCCTCGTTCTTCCGCTTCAGCGACAGGTAGATGTTGTCGTAATCGACGAATACCGTACTGAGAACAGCCCCGGTGGACTCCACCTTCATTTTGCAACCCCCGCTGCGCGCACGCTTTTCTTGGATGATTCGCACTCTTAACGAGTCGTGTTTGAGCGGCAAGCGTAGGGGGGACCCGGTCCCCAGGAATTGCTCGAAGGCGCGCGATAACAAGGGGCTGGGTGGTTTCGCTCCGCTAATGAGTGGTGGAAAACTCGGGGGACGGTCGCGGCGCCGCCTTTTCGGATCGTGAGGCTAGATCCCGTCAGGCTCGAGCCCCTCGGGAGCGAGCTCGAATCCGGTGAACTCGAACCCCGGCGCCACCGTGCAGCCGACGAGGGTCCAGTGGCCCAGCGACCGGGCCTGCTGCCAGTGGCCCTTCGCCACCACGCCCTGCGGGCGCTCGCCCTCGAGTACGGATGGTCCAAGCCGCTGCGTGGTCCCGGGGCCGCTCGGCGGGGCGGTCGCCAAGAGGAGGGGCGCGCCGGCGTGCCAGTGCCAGATCTCGACCGCATCGACGCGGTGCCAGCGCGAGACCTCTCCGGCCTTGAGCAAAAAATAGATGGCCGTCGAATGGGCACGGCCGTCGCGCGATTCGGAATCGCGAAAGGTCTCGCGGAAGTGGCCCCCTTCGGGGTGGGGAACAAGGCCCAGCTCGGCGATGATCTGGTCGGCGTTCATGGGGTGTGGTCCTTCGATCGAGGTAATACTCATTCGACGTGTGCTCCGTCCTCACCTATTCCGTTGTGAGAGCCGTTGCATAGTGGACCGCGCATGGGGTTCTACAGAGGCATCTGGATCCCGGCCTCCGCCGGGATGACGTCAATTCGTGTCAGCGTGGATTCCACACTCTGCGTCACACCGGCGAAGGCCGGTGTCCAGACAGGTATCGAATTATAGGGACGCGACTGCAAATCGCTTTCAGGCGCGGCGGCACATGCGAGACGGCCGTATCAGAACTTGTTCTTACGCTCGCGGAGGTTGGCGAAGACCTTCCAGTCCGGTGCGGACGGGAGGTTCACGTGCTCGCGGATCGCGGGCGTGGCGGCGCGCAGAAATACGTTGGTTTCGAGCTCCAGATCGACGCGGGTCGGCAGCGTGGTTTCGCCTGCCGCGCGGGCTGCTTCCGCTTCGGCGAGCCGTGCGACGAGGCGCGGGTTGCCGGGCTCGATCGTGATGCCGAACTTGCCGTTCGATACCGTGTACTCGTGTCCGCAGTAGAGCCGTGTCGTGGGGGGAAGAGCGGCGATCTTCTGCAGGGATGCCCACATCATCTCCGCCGTTCCTTCGAGGACGCGGCCGCAGCCCATGCCGAACAGCGTGTCGCCGACGAAGGCGACGTCCATGTTCGGGAACCAGTACGTGATGTGCCCTATGGTGTGTCCCGGCGTGTCGAGCACCT